>NZ_NDHW01000063.1 GCF_002251945.1 Pseudanabaena sp. SR411 | reverse complement strand
CGCTCTTCCGATCTACAAAACGCAAACCCACTAAGCCCTCACGCAGCGCTCAAACCCGACGTGTTGACGATAAAACCAAGCGTGGTGCAATCAAGGCTTTAAGGGGAAATATTACCGAGTAAATGGATAAAGTTAATTGTCTAAATCACTTGCCTATCGTTGAAACTTTCCATTCTGTGCAAGGAGAAGGTGCATGGATGGGAACGAATGCTTTCTTTATTCGCTTAGCGGGTTGTGATGTCGGCTGTCCTTGGTGTGACACCAAAATCTCTTGGAATTTGAAAAGACATCCTGAAATAGCGATCGCTGATCTGGTAGATGAAGCTGTAAATGCTAAACCTGCAATGGTTGTAATTACTGGCGGTGAGCCATTGATGCATGATTTGAATGATTTGACGCGCGAGCTAAAAGCTCAAGGGCTGCAAATCCATCTAGAGACATCGGGTTCACATCCCTTTAGTGGTATTTTTGACTGGGTAACCTTTTCACCCAAGCAATTTAAGCATCCCCATGCCAGTATTTATGAACATGTCAGCGAACTCAAGGTTGTGGTCAAAGATGCATCGGATTTATTATGGGCTGAACAGAATGCGGCAAGAGTTCCTTCGCATATGGTGAAATATTTACAGGCTGAGTGGGAAACTGCTAGCAGTAAGGATTTAGTATTGCAATATGTATTGAGTCATCCAGATTGGCGTGTGAGTATCCAAACTCATAAGTTGTTGGGAGTTAGGTAAACAAAATGGTAGATATAGGGACTTCCCCAAAAAAGGCAATAATTTTATTGTCTGGTGGATTAGATTCGTCAACGGTGGCAGCTCAGGCGATCGCCGATGGCTATAAAGCGATCGCTTTATCCTTTCGCTATGGTCAACGCCATGAACGTGAGTTATTAGCCGCGCGGCAAGTTGCGGCTGCTTTGAATATTCGCGAGCATTTTGTCGTCGATGTAAATTTAGCGCAGTGGGGTGGCTCGGCTCTAACTGATGATAATATTGCTGTGCCAACGGAAGGTGTGCAATTAGGTGAAATTCCGATTACCTATGTGCCTGGGCGGAATACGGTATTTATTGCGATTGCCTTGTCACTCGCTGAATCAAAGGGAGCCGAAGCTATCTATTTGGGAATTAATGCGGTGGACTATTCAGGTTATCCCGACTGTCGTCCTGACTATTTGGAAGCCTTTCAAAATTTAGCTGCGCTCTCGTCGAAAGTGGGTATAGAAGGAAATGCACCGAAATTAATTGCTCCTTTAGTCATGGATTCTAAAACTGATATTGTCCGACGCGCTAGACTTTTAGGTGTGCCAATTGAGCTTACATGGTCATGCTATCAAGGTGGTGAAGTGCCTTGTGGTGTTTGTGATTCATGTCGGATTCGAGATAAAGCTATACTTGAAGCCAATGGAATCATCGCCACGTAAAGCTAAACTAGCACAAAAATTAACTGAGTTTCGACAGCGATCGCAGCTAAAAGAAGCTCAAAAATTGTTGATTAAGCTAGATATTCCATTAGATCTGTGTCAAATATTTTTACCAAATACTGCCGAATCTCATCATCTTGAACAGTGGCTCAGGCAATCATTCCCTTGGCAATCTGGACAGATTGATTGGGATAGAATGTCTGCAAGTACATGTGTGAAGTGGCATGAACCATCTGCTCCTATGTTCCATGAGCTTTGCCAAACCCAGCAACTTCTTAATTCTATTGTTAATGTTGTCTGGTTCTCTGCTGCTCAACCAATTCTAGCAATGCCGTTGGATGTGGTTAAACTTTCGCTAGAAGCAATAGTGGCTGAGGATTGGGATACATGGATTTTTGATCCATGTGCGGGTTGGTGTGTGGAGTTCTATCACGAAGGTACTATGTGCTATGGCAGAATCTAAAAAAAGTGAGATGCATTGCAGTGCAATGCATCTCACTTTTTTTAGCAAAATTAACAAGCTAACATTGCAAAATATTTACATCATTTATGCTATATTAAGAAACGCACGGCAGCTTGGCTCAGGTGGTTAGAGCGACGGTCTCATAATCCGTAGGTCCCGGGTTCAAATCCCGGAGCTGCTATAAAATAAAGTACAGGCGGCGCTAAGCGCCGCCTGTACTTTTATGGGGTTCATGATAGTATGTAAACAATTTACTCCCTAAGGCAAAGGACAAGATTATGGGATTACTCGATCGCATTGGTATGGTGGTCAAGTCCAATGTAAATGCAATGGTTACGGCGGCTGAAGATCCAGAAAAAATTCTGGAGCAATCAATCATTGATATGCAAGAGGATTTGGTGCAATTGCGCCAAGCCGTCGCGCAATCGATGGCTGCTCTCAAGCGCCAAGAGCAACAATATAATCAAAGTGCTTCTCAAGCACAAGAGTGGGAAAAACGGGCGATGCTAGCTCTCCAGAAAGGAGATGAAAACCTAGCAAGGGAAGCACTTAGTCGGAAGAAAACCCATGGTGATTCCGCAGCAACCTTGAAAGCTGGTTTAGATCAGCAGTCAGGGCAGGTAGATCTGCTGAAGAAGAATCTGATTGCGATCGAAGGCAAGATCTCTGAGGCGAAAACCAAGAAAGAGATGCTCAAGGCGCGTATGCAATCGGCTAAGGCTCAAGAGAACCTTAACAATATGCTCGGTAAGGTTAATACTAACTCTGCTGCTGCAACGTTTGAGCGTATGGAAGAGCGTGTATTAATGGCTGAAGCTAAGGCAAGTGCTAGCTCTGAGCTTGGCATGGACAATCTGGAATCTCAGTTTGCTCAGTTAGAGGCTGGTAGTGGGGTTGACGATGAACTAGCCGCACTCAAAGCAAAAATGATGACAGGTAGCCCTGCACCTCAAGGTGCTTTGCCCCCATCGGATGCTGCTAAGCCAACAGTTGGTGCGGCGATCGATGCTGAGCTAGAAGCTCTACGTCGCCAAATGGGTTAATTGACCTTCTAGGCAAAATCCATCAGAAAAAGGGGAACGTAAAAAGTTGCCCCTTTTTTGTTTTTAAAACCCTGACTGGGTTCAGTTTTTAATTCACAAAAGTGTGATGACAATTTTGTGAATTAGTATATAGCTATAGCCATCAATGTTAAGACAAAGCCAAAACCCAAAAGAGAGTTGCGGCGCTTCGCGCCGCAACTCTCTTTTGGGTCTTATGTCCTGACTTGGCTGGCTATAGCTATAAAAGCAATTTATCGATCAATCGAACCACAATAATTTTTATAAAAGTAATGCTTTGCAACACTTTTATAAAAATTATTGGTTCAGGTTTGAGTGTAAAGCACATTATCTAAGGGTTTGCTGCGATAAAAACTTGAGGACGCGAATAAATCGTGACATTTACGATAGGTAAACTACTGAGACTTTAGACTGTTCATAATACTTTAGTAATCAAGAGTTGAGGATGAGCAACACTTCTCGCTGCCCATCTTAATACCTAAATTCTAATAACTACCCATAACACAAGGATTATGACAATTGAGATAATTAAGGCAGATCTGAGTAATCATGATCATGCAGAAGCAGTAATCCAATTGATGAGTGAATATGCTCTTGATGCAATGGGAGGTGGTCAAGATCTGTCAAAATTTGTTAAACAAAATCTAGTTGCAGAATTATCTAAACGAAGTTCTGCTCATGTAGTTCTTGCTTTTGTTAATCATATTCCTGCGGGATTAGCTATTTGTTTGGAAGGGTTCTCTACTTTCGCTTGTAAGCCTCTGCTCAATATTCATGATCTGATTGTTTCTTTTCCTTACCGAGGTCAAGGTTTGTCGAAACTTATCCTACAGATGGCAGAGACAATCGCTTGGGATTTAGGCTGTTGTAAACTAACCCTAGAAGTCTTAGATGGTAACCATGCAGCTAAAGCAGCATATAAATCCTTCGGTTTTAGTGGCTATGAGTTAAACCCACAAATGGGTCATGCATTATTTTGGGAGAAGAAGTTATCGATAGCAATATGTCCCTAACTCGTTGGCATATTTTAGAAGCAGTTGAACCACCGACTTGGTTAATCAAAAAAGTTGGTAAGTTTGCAGCAGCGTTACTTTTACAGAGAGGAATAGTTGAGCCTGAGCAAATAGCTACATTCTTAGATACAGAAGCCTATCAACCGACGAGTGCTTTTGAGTTTCCTGAAATGCAGCAGGCGATCGCGCGCATTCAACAAGCCTATGAACAAGGAGAAACAATCGCGATTTGGGGAGATTTTGATGCCGATGGCATTACGGCAACATCAGTGTTGTGGGAAGGATTAGGACAATTTTTTACTCAAGGCGATCGCTTAGTTTTTTATATCCCCGATCGCCTCAAGGAGTCCCATGGTATATCGATTCGTGGTTTAGAAGAGTTGCGATCGCAATGCCATTCTGAAGGAAAATCACTAAGCTTAATTATTACTTGTGATACAGGTAGTACTTGTTTGGCTGCACTAACCCATGCTCAGGATTTAGGAATTGATGTGATCGTTACTGATCATCACACTTTGCCCGATGCGCGTCCACCTGTCACAGCCATTATCAATCCGCGTTATTTACCAAACCAGCATCCATTATTTAACTTGTCGGGTGTGGCGGTCGCCTATAAGTTAATGGAAGCACTTTATGAAACCTTGCCAGAAGTACCTCAGCAGCCTCTAGAGGATTTATTAGATTTAGTGGCGATCGGGCTAGTTGCAGATTTGGTTCAGCTTACGGGAGACTGTCGCTATCTTGCTCAAAAGGGCATCGAAGTATTGCGGCAAAAAAAACGCCTTGGTGTGCGAATGCTCTTGGAGCAATGTAAACGAGTCGGCGATCGCCCGATCGATATTAGCTTTGGGATTGCGCCGCGCATTAATGCTGTTAGTCGCATCTGGGGCGATGTGCGGAAATGTGTGGAATTGTTGACCACCCGTGATGAGAAGATTTGCAAGTCTCTGATCGATCAAACGGAACTGGCGAATACACAGCGCAAAGCTTTACAGAAAAAGGTGTTCAAACAGGTTCAAGAAAAAATTAAACAACTCGATTTATCAACAACGGGAATTATTATCCTTGCTGATCCGCAATGGTCAGTGGGAGTTTTGGGCTTGGTGGCTGGTCAAGTAGTCGCCGAATATGCTCGCCCGACGATTCTCTGTACGATTGAGGATGGAATTGTGAAGGGTAGTGCGCGATCAATTGAGGGAATTAATCTTTATGATCTTCTCAAAGATCAAGAACATTTGTTACTAAGCTTTGGTGGACATCCTCTAGCAGGTGGTTTGAGCTTCCGCTTGGAGAATTTACAGATACTAGCCGAGTCAATTGATCGGAAGTTTTGGAGCCAATATGGACAATTGCAAAGTAAGACGATCAAGATTGATTTAGAAGTAGCGATCGCGGATCTTACAAAGGACTTATTTAATGAGTTCAAGCAACTAGAACCCTTCGGCATGGGGAATCCTTATCCTAAGTTATTAGTCCGCGATTGTCTTTTCTCAGACATATCAAATGCGAATATTCGTACGGCTAAGGGACAGAAAGTTGAATATATTAAAACCGAATTTACCCTCAGCGATCGCCAAGGCAATCAAATTCATGGCGATTGGTGGGGGCATTACAGCTATGAGTTGCCTGATACAGCTTGTGATGTCGTCATCGAACTAGTCGATAATGCCTTTCGCCGCCGCTATGATGTGCGTCTGCTGGATTTTCATGCTCAGAGTGCGCCCCTCCATGCTGAGTTGCCAGCCCTTGCGACATCAATCAAAAATCCTCATGTCAATCTCAAGATCATTGATTGGTATGGACGTGATCCAATTCAACTGGATCAGCAACTTGAGCAACCTTTATCGGCAACTATCTGCGATCGCTGTCCGCAAAGTTGGCAAGATTTGAACACAATCATCGATCAAGCTAATCAAGCTAATCAGGCTCTTGCTTTAGTTTATCCAAATCCTGAGCAAATAAATGGGGCGATCGCATGGCAAACTCTCGTAGGAATAGCTAAATATCTGAGCCGAACAGGCAAGGAAATCAAGCGATCGCAGTTAATTGCCAAATTGGGAATTGCAGATCAAGATGTGTTGCAAATTGGATTTGATGAGCTTCAACAATATGGCTATGCTGTGCAAGCGATCGCTGATCGATCTGATGCTCTTGATTTAACTATCCGCATCAGTGCGATGCCATCAGCCGATGATGGAGCTACACCAGCAAAGCAATTTATCCAAGCTGCGAATGAGTTAGCCTTTCAGCAACAGTTTTTCGATCACCAGTTAAAAAAGATCGCAACATACAGCGCAAAGCACCGTATTCCCTACAATCCATTACCGATCGCAAAAAATGCTGACCAGTAATTAGGATGATTGAAATTAGATGATTTAATCAGAGAAACTTGCGCTCGGCGTAAAGCTTCTGTAACCGTGATATCGCCTTTTTGGAACTCGCGATAAAAGGCTGCCATCAGAGCTTGTGTACCAGAATCGTCAACTTTCCAGAGCGAGGCGATCGCCTGTTTTGCTCCTGCTTTCTGAACTTGATAACCAAAACCTAAGATTTCTACACCATCACCAAGTTTACCTATGCCTGTCTGACAGGCACTCAGCACGATCAAATCGATATTCGGAATCTGCCAGTTGGTGATTTCATTAAGACGGATTTTGTCGCCATTACCGAAAATGATGAAGGAGTTTTCTGGTACACCAATGTTAAATTCCGCGTGGGTGGCAAGATGGAGAATATTATGATTTTGGAAATTTGACTCAATCGCTTGGCGACTAAAGTTTTCTTCGGCTAACGTGACTGAGTTTTGAAAAGAATTGGCGATCGCTTGGATTTCTGTGAGCGTTGCTGGCAAAGCATTTTGTCCAAATTTTTTCTCTCCTGCTTTACCACCAAAGGCTCCTGCGAGGATGTTGAGTGTATTTTTGGGTTGTGGTGAAAAGTCGAAAAGGGTGTAGGCGATCAGATTACTAATGCGATATTTCTCAGCTAACCATTGTTTACCGTCATAGAGTGCGGTAAGGGGAACATAGCGCAAGATACCATCAGGTGCATAGAGAATTTTTGTGGCTTTAGCTTGGGTGAGTTCGGCTTCGATGGGTTTAATCAGCAATTTGTAGAGTTGAGCCGCAGGCTCTTTGTAGTCTTCGGAGCCAGTATCAAGAAGGGTAGCTCTAAAATCAGTCACTAGGGTTTCTATTTCTTTTGGCGAGATTTTGACGGTGCGGCTGATGGGGAGGGTGTTGGGTGAGAAGAGGATAATTTCGAGTCTGTCACCTAAAATTAAGGGATAAAGTAGAGCCGTTCCTTGAGGAATTTTTTGGAGATAGTCGGGTACTTTGTTGATTTCAGATTTAGGAAGTTGTTGGATCTGCTTAGCAAGTTGGTTGTTAATTTCAGGACTATTCTCAAAGCTAACCGCTAATAGCTTATCGCTAATTACTTTCTCTGGTTCTAAAAGTCTGACACCTTGCGCCGATCTGTCACTGCCCTTGATATTTTTGAGATAGTCTTCGAGTTCTTGAAATTTGAGCAAATCGATGACCTGTAGAGCCTCCATAACTCGCCCTTGTTTGAGGAGTAGATCGGCAAGGCGCTTGTAACCATCAGCAACAGTTTCTAAATAGGATTGCTGTACTGTTTTTGGGAGTCCACGAATATCTTGGCGAATAGATTCACTGACATTGATCGATTGTTTATAAAAAATAATTGCCAGTTCGGGTTGTTGTTGGGTAGTAAATAAATAGCCCAAGTTTTTGAGTGTAGCGGTTTCACCGTGGCGATCGCCTATTTGTTGGACGGTGGCTAGAGCTTGATAGTAATAATCAAATGCTTTGGGATACTGCCTTGAAATTGTGTAGGCGCTGCCCAGATTTGTCAGAGCGCTACCTAGTCCATCAAGATCGCCGATTTCCTGATAAATACTTAACGATTGCTGGTAAAACTCAATAGCTTTTAAATATTGTTTTTGGTAGTGATGAGCAACTCCCAAATTATTCAGCCACGCTCCTTCACTTTGGCGATCACCTATTTGTTTGGCATTTGCGAGGGACTGCTGATAAAACTGAATTGCTTTGGGATATTGTTGGAGATAGTAATAAGTGTTACCTAAATTTCCTAGCAATTTCCCTTCACCGTTGCGATCACTCATTTGCTGAGCGATTGCAAGGGACTGCTGATAAAATTCAAGCGCTTTTTGGTATAGCCCTAGAGAATTGTGGACATTGCCCAGATTATTGAGCCAAATTGCGGTGCTATGCCGATTATTCGTTTGCTGAGCGATCGCTAAGGACTGTTGATAAAATTCAAGCGCTTTTTGGGACTTTCCAAAATAATAGTAAGCATTCCCCAAATTCCCCAGAGTAATTCCTTCCCCTTGGAGATCGCCCAGCTTTTGATCAATGACAAGGGATTGATGGAATAATTCAATTGCTTTTTGATACTGTCCCAAAGAGTTATAAGTACTTCCCAAGTTCCCAAGCGCACTTCCTATACTTTTTTGATCGCGAAGTTGCTTAGCAATGACTAAAGATTGTTGATAAAAATTAATAGCTTCTTGGTACTTCCCAAGGGAATTATAAACATTGCCCAGACTCAAAAACATCGTTCCTTCCCCCTCGCGATCGCCCAGTTGCTTGGCAATAGCTAAGGATTGCTGGAAAAGTTCGATGGCTTTTTGGGGCTGACCGATGGAGTCGTAGATATTGCCTAAATTACCAAGTACAAGCCCTTCACCTTGGCGATTACCCATTTGTTTAGCAATTGCTAAAGACTGTTGATAAAACTCAATTGCTTTTTGATGCTGTCCGAGAGAATTATGGATATTCCCTAAACCATTAAGAGAACTTCTTTGGATGTCACGAATCACAATACAGCTTTTATCTTTTGGTGATTTCGCACAGACACTTTCGCTGGTTTGCTCAGTGATCGCTAGAGATTGCTGATAAAACTCAATCGCTTTTTGCTTCTGTCCTAGTGCGTTATACACATTGCCTAAACTATTTAATACATTGCTTTGCAATTGGAGATCGGCAATTTGGATAGTGATGTCCAAGGCTTGCTGGTAATATGCGATCGCTTTTGAGGAATCTCTTAAGCTGCGATAGATTTGTCCCAAGTTAGTGAGAGTTTTTGCTTCATTGCTGCGATCTTTGAGACTACGATAAATTTGTAAAGCTTGCTCCAAAGATTTTAATGCTTCTGAATATTGTTTTGCCTGAGATTGTTGTCGGGCTTGTTCTCGCAATCGATCTGCTTCTGCTTTTGAGGTTGTGGCTTTGGGATTTTGAGTGATAGTGACTGAGCTTTCTGCTTGCGATAATACGCGATCACCGTTACTTGTGGGGATGGCGATGCAAGCTAAACAGGTTGTTAAAATAATTCTTGGTAGGATTTTTCTTGATGTGATTCTATTCATTTTCATGGTAGAAATTTGCCTCCTCAATCTAAGAAACCATTTAAGAATTGTCTAGACCACCACCCAGATCCCCTTTTTAAGAGGATTGAGGGGGATCTCTTTAGAGCTTTTGACCGCAAGAAGTAATTTTTAAATGCTTTCTAAAAATTTACACTTAATCTCTATGACCCATTACCGATCGCAAAGAATGCTGACCAGTAATTAGGATGATTGAAATTAGAAGACTTAATCATAGAAACTTGCGCTCGGCGCAAAGCTTCTGTAACCGTAATATTACCTTTTTGGAACTCGCGATAAAAGGCTGCCATCAGAGCTTGTGTACCAGCATCATCGACTTTCCAGAGAGAAGCGATCGCCTGTTTTGCACCTGCCTTTTGAACTTGATAGCCAAAGCCCAGAATCTCTATCCCATTGTCTAACTTACCTGTCCCAGTCTGGCAAGCACTGAGGACGATTAACTCGACATTGGGAATTTGCCAATCGGTAATTTCACTCAAACCAATTTTATCGCCATTGCCAAAAATAATGAATGAATTTTCTGGCGTACCAATATTAAATTCGGCATGGGTGGCAAGGTGCAGAATATTGTAATTTTTGAGTCGAGATTCGATCGCTTGGCGGCTAAATTGTTCTTCGGTAAGTGTGGTTGAATTTTGGAAAGAATTGGCGATCGCTTGGACTTCTTTGAGGGTAGCTGGCAATCCAGATTGCCCAAATTTGCGCTCATCGCCTTTGCCGCCAAATGCTCCAGCTAGAATACTGGGTGGAAGTTGGGGCTTAGCTACAAAGTCACTGAGACTGTAGGAGATGAGATTGCTAATACGATACTTCTCCACTAGCCATTGTTTGCCATCATAGAGCGCGGCAAGGGGAACATAACGTAATTGTCCATCGGGAGCATAGAGAATAGTTTGCGTGTTGGCTTGGATGAGTTCCTTCTCGATTGGTTTAATTAACAAGTTATATAGTTCTGTCGCAGGTTCTAGCACATCCTCAGAACCTGCATCTAACAATCCCGCTTTAAAATCAATGATTAATTCTTCGAGTTTAGCTTTGGATATTTTGCTAGTACGACTAATCGGTAGTTTGTTAGGAGAAAAGAGAATTAATTCTAGGCGATCGCTCAGAATTAAAGGATAGATTAATACAACTCCTTGGGGCAGCTTTTGCAAATAATCAGGAACTTTGTTGATTTCTGACTTAGGCAATTGTTGGATTTGCTTAGCAAGCTGGCGATTAAGTTCAGGCATTTTCTCAAAGTCCATTGCTAATAGCTGTGAGCTAATCTCCTGCTCTGGTGCTAATAGCCTGATGCCCTCCGCAGTTCGCTCATTCCCTTTGACATTTTTAAGATAGTCTTCTAGCTCCTGAATTTTGAGTAAATCAATAATTTGTAAGGCTTCCATTACTCTTCCTTGCTGGAGCAGTAAATCAGCGAGACGACGATAGGTTTGGGCAACGGTATTTAAATAAGTCTTTTGTTCTTCTTTACCTAAGCCCTTGATATCTTTGCGAATGGACTCCGTAACATTGATTGATTGCTTATAAAAGACGATCGCTGCTTCGGGCTGCGCTTGATAGGCTAGCAAGGCTCCCAGATTATTGAGAATCTCTCTTTCTCCTTCACGATTACCAATTTTCCTAGAAACTTCCAAAGCTTTTTGGTAGAAGCTAAGGGATTCTTGAGGCTTTTTGAGCGCACCGTAGGCAACTCCTAGATAGCTGAGGGCATTGCCTTCATCTTTACGATTACTAATTTGTTGAGCAATTTCTAGAGCTTTGACAAAGAAGTTGATGCTTTCTTGATGCTGACCAAGATCGTTGTAAATCAGTCCCAAATTATTGAGGGCATTACCTTCGCCGTTGCGATTACCAATTTGCCTAGCAATTACCAAAGCTTGCTGATAGGATTCTGTTGCTTTTTGATACTGCTTTAAGCTGCGATAGGCAATACCAAGATTGTTGAGAGTATTACCTTCGCCACTACGATCGCCAATGGTTTGAACAATCGCTAAGGCGGGCTGAAAGAAGTCGATCGCTTTTTGGTACTGCCCTAAATTACTGTAGACCAATCCCAAATTGCCTAACATATTGGCTTCACCGTTGCGATCGCCGATTTGTTTTAAGACGGTTAGAGATTGCTGGTAAAAATTAATTGCTTTTTGGTACTGTCCTAAATAGTAGTAATTTCCGCCAAGGTTGCCCAATAAAGTTCCTTCGCCATTGCGATCGCCGATCTCTTTAGCAATTGCTAAAGATTTTTCATGGAAGTCGATTGCTTTGGCATAGTCACCGAGGCTACTATAGACATTCCCCAAATTCCCTAATGTCCCGCTTTCACTACGGCGATCGCCAATGCGTTTCGCAATGACTAGAGCCTGTTGATGAAACTCAATTGACTTTTGGTATTGACCAAGATTGCTATAGACCAAACCAATATTAGTTAGAGAATTACCAACACCTTGAAAATCTCCGATGCGCTTAGAAATTTCTACCGCCTGCTGATGAAATTCTAAGGCTTTTTGATACTGCCCTAGTGAACCATAGGCAAGCCCCAAATTTCCCAAAGCATTACCTTCTGCAAGCATATTCTTAAATTGTTTGGCGATCGCTAAGGCTTGTTCAAATAGACCAATGGACTTTTGGTACTGCCCTAAAAAATAATAGGCATTACCCATATTATTCAGGGTTGCGCTTTCACCATTGCGATCGCCGAGTTGTTTTCTAATCATCAAATCCTGTTGAAAAAATTCAATCGCTTTTGGATATTGACCGAGATTGACATAGGCATTGCCTAAATTAGTGAGTGCAGAGGCTTGATTGTAGAGATTGCCAATTTGCTTAGAGAGCGCTAAGCCTTCCTGTAATGCGGTAATCGCCGACTGATATTGTCCCAAATTTTTGTAAGCTACCGCCAAATTAATGATGGTTGTGCTTTCGCCAATTTGATCTTTAATCTGCCTAAAAATTACTAAAGACTGTTGATAGAATTCAATCGCCTGTGGATATTTCTGTAACGAATAATAAGTAAGCCCTAGATTTGATAAAGCATTGGCTTCATTTTGCCGATCGCCTAATTCTTTAGAAACGGTAACGACCCGTTCATATAGGGAGATATTTTCTTGGTATTTGCCTAGAGCTTGATAAATCCCAATTAATCCCCCTAGAGTAGTTCTCTCATTAGTGCGATCGCCAATTTGCTGCCGCAGAGTTAAGGCTTGTTTGTAAAAGTCAATCGCCTTGTCGTACTGTCTTAAGGCGGCATAGGCAAGTCCCAGATTGTTATAGGAATTACTTTGTCCTTGACGGTCGTTAATTTGCGTTCTGATTGCTAGAGACTGCTCATGAAAGGCGATCGCTTGGGGGTACTGTCCGAGATAGTTATGGGCTAGCCCGATATTACCGAGGAGCCGCGCTTCATCTATGGGGCTTTTGAGCGCTCGAAATAACTCTAATGACTTTTGCCAAGTGGCGATCGCTTCAGGATATTTCTTTTGGATATAAAGCTGAGTTCCCTGTTCTAGTAACTGTGTTGCTTGAGCTTTGCGGTCGATGGTGGCTTGGGCAAAGCTGCGATCGCTAAGGACGATCTGAACAGGAAGGCAAGCTAAAAAAGTGATCAAGGCGATTTGTCCTGCCGAACCCAGATGTTTATCCATAGCCGCCACTTTGTCCTGAATTACAAAACTCTATCCAGCTTAACAACAGATGTCCTAAACCGTATCCGTCAAATCTACAATCCATTACCGATCGCAAAGAATGCTGACCAGTAGAAGGGGTGATTGTAATCCTTTGATTTGATCAGTGACATCTGAGCGCGTCGCAATGCTTCGGTGACAGTGACATCACCTTTTCGTAGTTCTGCATAAAAAGCTGACATCAGCACACCTGTTTCATCATCTTTTACTGACCAGAGAGAAGCGATCGCTTGTTTTGCGCCAGCCTTTTGGACTTGATAGCCAAAGCCTAAGATTTCTACACCACTGCCGAGTTTTCCTACTCCTGTCTGACAGGCACTCAAGATAATCAAATCGATGTTCGGAATCTGCCAGTCGGTGATTTCATTGAGGCGGATTTTGTCGCCATTACCGAAGATGATGAAGGACTGATCGGGAGAGCCAACATTAAATTCGGCATGGGTGGCAAGGTGGAGAATATTATGGTTTTTAAATTTAGACTCGATCGCTTTACGGCTAAATTGCTCTTCGATGAGGGTGACTGAGTTTTGGAATGAGTTGGCGATCTCTTGGACTTCTCTAACGGTTGCGGGTAAGGCTGTTTGTCCAAACTTGCGATCGCCTGCTTTACCACCAAAGGCTCCTGCGAGGATGTTGGGTGCGTTTTGGGGTTGTGGTGTAAAGTCGGAGAGGGTATAGGCGATGAGGTTACTAATCTGGTATTTCTCAACTAACAATTGTTTACCGTCATAGAGTGCGGCGATGGGAATGTAGCGCAGTTGTCCATCGGGTGCATAGAGAATCGTTTTGGTGTTGAATTGAACGAGTTCGGCTTCGATGGGTTTAATCAGGAGGTTATAGAGTTGGATAGCTGGCTCTTTGAAGTCTTCGGAACTAGAATCAAGGAGTCCTACTCTATAATCACTAATTAAGGTTTCTAGTTGGTCTTTGGAGATTGTGGTGGTGCGGCGGATGGGTGGGTTGTTGGGGGCAAAGAGTATGATTTCGAGGCGATCGCCTAAAATAAATGGATAGAGTAATACGGTTCCCTGCGGGATTTGGTTGAGATAGTAGGGAACTTTGTTGATTTCGGTTTTGGAAAGTTGTTGGATTTGATTGGCAAGCTGATTGTTTATGTCTTGGATATTGTCTGGGCTAACCGCCAACAGCTTATCGCTAAGAGCTTGTTCTGGTGCTAATAGTCTGACTCCCTGTGCGGATCTATCGTTGCCTTTGATGTTTTTGAGATAGTCTTCGAGTTCTTGGACTTTAAGGAGGTCGAGGACTTGCAGGGCTTCGATGATGCGGTTTTGTTGGAGGAGGAGGTCTGCGAGGTCGCGATAGGTCTTTTCGACTGTGGTCAAATACGACTTTTGGATATCTCTGTCAAGTTTTTTGATGTCTTTGCGGATCTCTTCACGGACATTGATTGATTGTTTGTAAAAGAGAATCGCTAGTTCGGATTGCTTTGCTTTAGACAACATATTTCCCAGATTAGCAAGTGCTAAACCTTCACTACTGCGATCACTCACCTCCTTGGCGATAATTAATGCTTCCTGCAAATAAATTATTGCTTCTTGTTCTGGATTTAGTCTTTCGTATGCAACACCAAAATTATTAAGAGAATTTTTTCTAATCAGACGATCTCTAGTTTCCTTTGCGATCGCCGAAGATTGCAGGTTATGGGCAATCGCTTTATCATATTTACCTATGGCATAGTAAGCTAAATTACTTAAAGCCTGTCCCTCCCCCCGTCGGTCTTTAACTTCCCTTGCAATTTCTAGGCTTTGCAGTTGATAATTGATTGCTTTGCCATAATCGCCAAGGGCATCGTAAGCAGTTCCCAAGTTACTCAGCGCGTTTCCCTCACCAAAACGATCTTTAAGTTCTCGGAAAATGCTCAAGCTTTGCAAATAGAATTCGATTGCTTTGTCATATCTGCCAATAGCATAGTAAGCAATCCCCAGATTGCTCAGGGCGTTGCCCTCACCACGCTGATCTTTAATTTCTCGCTTGATTGTCAAACTTTGCAATTGGAACTCAATCACCTTATCGTATTTGCCGAGTCGATAGTAAGAGATTCCTAAGTTTCCCAACGATTGTCCCTCGCCGAGTCGGTTTTTGATTTCTCGCTCAATTTCTAAACTTTGCAGTTGATATTCGATCGCCTTGCCATAGTTGCCGAGAGAATCATAAGTATTCCCAAGATTTCCCAGTGCTGCTGCCTCTCCCTGCCGATCTTTTATCTCCCTGTAGATAGTCAGTGCTTGCTGCCATGACTGAAATGCGGCTTCAAACTGGCTGAATTGAAATTGCTGAATCCCTTGATTAAGCAGTCGATTTGCTTCTGTTTTGCGTGTTTGTGCCTGAACTGTCAACAAAGCTAAATCAGGAGGTGACACCATGCCCAGTATTCCAGTCAAAGCTACAAACACCAACACATAAAACCGCGAAGCCATAACCGATCCTCAAGGAAAAAGTAGAAAGGCAAAAGGAAAAAGTGGGGGGGGCTTTCGAGCGCGATTACATCCCAAACCCTACGATCCGCACAGTCAATATATCACTAAATTTTCTTGTATCTCCATCTCCCTGAATTTTTTAAACATTCACCAAATCAAGGAAAAAGGAAAAAGTAGAAAGTAAAAATTATCGTAGGGGCGTAGCATTACCGCCACCATTTATGCATTTCACCACAACCTCAAAACGGTAATGCTGCGCCCAAACCTCACAACGCAGAGACAAGCGATCGGCAAGAGCAAATAGGGTTAAGCATTTGCGTACATGGATTTTTTGTGAGGAGTTTGAATATTGTGGCGCAAATGCTTAACCCCTACAGGTTATGGTTGCTGTTGGCTATCTCATGCAATTGTCTCTACCCCCGAATAATTCAAAATCTTTGTATCCGCAGTAACCAACGGACATCCTAAAACCTTAGCCGTTGCAGTGATAATCTGATCCGCAGGATCTCGATGAAAACCGACTAACTGAGTTGAAGCAATAGCAATCTGCGGCGTGAGATCTAATAATTGAATCGCTGGGTAAGACAGAGCCTTTTCAAACCATTCCGCAAGTTCGCAGGGAAGAGTCAAGCGATTATACTCAACTAATTTTGCAATCTCCCAACAAGATATGACACTAACCCCGATCGCTGAAGACTCTTGACTCTGAATCGCTGCCGCCGCAGTTTGACTAAGCTTGGAGTCTCCATGTACCCACCAGATCCAAATATGCGTATCTAACACAATCATCCCAGCACATCCCAATCAGCAACCGCCACAGGTTCCATAGGATCGATATACTCAATTGGTAAACCACGCAAAGGATAACTTTTACTTTGAGAAGATGTACGATCAGCTAAGCCAAAAACCTGTAATAGCTTGAGTACCTTTTCCAATTCATTCTCAGACATCAAATCAAGTTTATTAATTAAGAGTTCTTTGACAGACATTTAGTACTTACCTCACTATTCAACATATTGCAAAATTCTTCTCGCTCATCTTCAGTTAACAAATCCCAATCTAAACCACGATCGCTAGCTGCAATTGCTTCTCATTAGAAAGCTGATTTACGAGTTCTATCACTTGCTCATCATCAATTTGTAAAACAACTATTTTTTCTGAGGATTCTATAATGCTGATTCTATATCAGCATTATATCATTTCTTTTACAGTCGATCTATTTCTGCAAGAAACCACAAAATTCTGTAGGGGCGCAGCATTACCGCAACTGTTTACCCATATTACCGCGATCGCTAAACGGTAAAGCTATACCTAAACGAGCAAATGTAGCTACTAAAAACTTAGCCACTCAAAAATCTGGGAAACCGTTAAACTTAAATCAATTCCACTGAGGACAGGTACAGTTTGAGAACCTTCCAAAATTTGAATACGATGCTCAGGTAAAACTAACAAAATATTTTCATCTTCAGGATCGAGCAACCAACCTAACTCTGTGCCATGGTCTACACAATGCAACAAATTAGCTATCACTTTATTTTGTCTCTGATCGGGAGAAAGTATCTCGATCGCCCAATCAGGATATATTTCAAAACGGTTAGCCACTCGTCCTGATGATTTGCGAGGAATTCTCTCCCAACGAAATACGGAAACATCAGGAACGATTGAGGCTCCTCCAAAAGTGCAGCGTAATTCCGAAAAAGCATAGGCAATCTTTGGAGTTTCAACAACTTGATTAATGTTTGTACATAACTTAACTTGTAACCGACTGTGTTCTCCTTGCGGCATAACTTTTTGAGTGACTTGTCCGTTAATAAATTCTGAGGCGGGTTTGGTCTCAGGTAGTTCTAGAAATGTTTCTAATGTTTTCTTGAGATCGCTTAACGTAAACATCGCCTCAACTTCCTCTCGACTCATTTGGGAAAACTTATACAGCAAAACTGTCTCAATAAATTCTATCATCCTCTCGCGATCGCCTTGCCCCACTCGATCAGCTAATACTGATTCACAAAAGTGTGGTCACACTTTTGTGAATTAAAAAACAAACCCAGTAAGAGTTTTAAAAACAAAAAATGGCGTAGCCATTTTTTGTTTTGGCATAACTGATGGGCTAAAACTACCGTTTCCTTCTTCGGCTCAACGATCAACTTCACAAGTTCCAAACTCAGTTGTTAATTCAGATCTTTCCTGCAATTTGGAGGAGAGTTACTTCCCAAACTAGACGTGGTTGCACATAACGCGCAATTAACTCCCTTGCTTTATCGAGATGTTGCAAAACTGACTTCGATCTTTGCTGCTCCCAAAAATAATTTTGCAAATAATCAATCAGCCATAATTGCAAATCCACCTCTAGCTCCTTGGTGATTTGTTTGGCGATCGCCATGGCACTTTTGGCATCCTGAGGAATTTGGCGCACTGAAGTTAATAACTCGATGGGAATACTCTTAAAGCGATCAAAGGACTCGATCGCCTGTCCTGCCGATCCTTGCGCTAAGGCGACCACTTCGGGCGGAATATCGGTGTGACCTTCGCGGGTGAGAACTTCCTGCATTTGCGCTTGATTCAGCCTTGTGAAGGGGATACGTTGGCAGCGCGAAACTAGGGTGGGCAAAATCGAACCAGCATCGGGAACGATCAAAATTATGGTGGCATACAGAGGTTCTTCGAGGGTCTTGAGCAGACTATTGGCGGCGGACTCCGCCATCGATTGCGCTTCTTCGAGAATCACTACCGATCGCTGACATTCGAGGGGCGATCGACTCACAAATTCGCTGATTTCGCGTACTTGCTCGATCCGAATTTGGGGCAAAGCGCGGCGCTTGAGTCCTGCTGCATCAGCTTCCTTTGCCGTGAGCATTTTGCCCTTGTCTAAATAGGTTGGTTCTACCCAGAGCAAATCGGGATGATTGCGATCGCTTAGTCGGTTAGCCGATTTGCGATCACCTAATAAAATTTCGGCAAACGCAGATGCAGTTTTGCTACGTCCCACGCCACTCGTACCCGCAAATAAGTAAGCAGGAGCAATGCGATCTCTTTGAATTGCTGCCTTTAGTAAGGTGATCGCTTGACTTTGACCAACGACAGCATCAAAGGGCGAATTTATGGGTAGAGGCAAATTTGGAGCTGACACCTCTAGTCATTCCACTGATTTTGTAATGATCTTGGGGCGCTGATGCCCACTGGATAGCGACGATGACGCTGCCCCGAATCCAGCGAGTCAACATTGCGTCGTCTCAGCCACCATCGGATCGCTTCATCAACGATCGCCGCAGGGTTGTCAGATATTTCCAATAGCTCAGTTAGTAATTCTGGGGCAATGTCCACTTTATAGGTGAGATCGATTTCAGGCGGATTGGCTTGATTAGGATCGGTTATGGCTTCTGGTGGAGATGGCAAAGGTTGATTAATGGGATCGGGCAAAGTCGGTTTAAGAGCTATTTCATTGTTGACTGAAGTATCTGCTACATCTGTTACGGCTTCAGGTGTATTGAGGCTATTTTTATTTACTTTGCCTTTGTGCTTATTTTTGTTTTTGCGGTTGCCCATACTGAGGATCATGAACATCATGAGGATAAGTCCGAACTGAAAAAGTCCAATCATCAAGAGCAGCTTGTCTGGTGACCAAAATTTATACATATATTTTTGGGATCAGCTTATTCGGCTTTTTCCTAATCATTCCACTCGCCGCGAGGTGGCACAACAGGATTCATCGTCAAGGGCCGGGAGCGATCTGCTTCTTTAATTGCCCGACGCTGTAGCCATTGACGGATTGCCGTGTCGATCGCCTGTTCAGGATCATTGGTGACTTCACCAAGTTCAGCAAGTAAAGCAGGGTCGATGTCTATACTCTTTAGCACCTCATTAAATACTGCTTCATTAGCCGATTGGGTTATTTGCGGTTCGTTAGCGTTATCTTCTGGCATATGAGTTTTTAGATTAACTGGCACTAAATTTACTTGACACTATCCAGATTTTACCCAGATTTGTTACCGTCTGAATGTGCAGAGCGATCGCATTCGTAGTTTTACAGTGATCAAAACCCCCTCACTGATTGGCGGTGCTTCGCGTTGCTACTTATTGCTTGGGTTTTAGATCAGCAAGACTTTCCATAGAATATGGGGTTTTGATGACCAAAAACTATGTATTCTGGAATAACATTACAGTCTCCTGTTCATCACCCGTTAGTATCCATGTCTTCACTTCAGGTCACACGCGGCACTCGCGATATCCTTGCTCCCGAAATTTATTACTGGCAGCAATTAGAGACAACTGCGCGTCAAATCCTTAGTCAAGCCGCCTATACCGAGATTCGCACGCCCATTTTTGAAGCAACTGAGCTATTTGCGCGGGGCATCGGTGAAGCTACAGATATTGTTGGTAAAGAAATGTACACCTTTAGCGATCGCGGCGATCGCTCTTTGACTTTACGCCCTGAAGGCACGGCTGGCGTGGCGCGATCCTATATCGAAAATAAGTTATTTGCTCAAGGTGGCGTACAGCGTCTCTGGTACATGGGCGCAATGTTTCGCTATGAACGTCCCCAAGCAGGTCGTCAGCGTCAATTTCACCAATTAGGTGTCGAAGTATTAGGCAGTGCCGATCCGCGTGCTGATGCGGAAGCGATCGCGATCGCCAGTGACTTTTTGCAAGCTGTTGGTTTAACGGATCTTGTGGTGGATCTCAACTCGGTGGGCAGTGCGGAAGATCGGGTAGCCTATCGTCAGGCTTTGGTGGATTATTTCACGCCTTTTGTGGAAGAAATTGATGCCGATTCTCGCGATCGCCTCACGCGCAATCCTTTACGCATTCTCGATAGCAAAGACAAACGCACTCAAGAAATTTCCCAAGAAGCGCCGAGCATTCTCGATTATTTAAGCCCTGAGTCCCAACAGCATTTCGAGAAAGTCCAAAATCTGTTAACGGATTTGAATATCGCCTATCGCATCAATCCACGTCTAGTGCGTGGTTTGGACTACTACACTCGTACTGCCTTTGAAATCCAATCCAATCAACTGGGCGCACAGTCGGCAGTCTGTGGTGGTGGTCGTTACGATCGCCTAATTGCGGAACTTGGCGGCGCGGATGTGCCTGCGGTGGGTTGGGCGATCGGCTTAGAGCGTTTGGTCATTCTCATGCAACAGGTTGCTGAACAAAAACAAGCAGCGATCAATTTCTATGTGATTTCGCGAGGCGAACAAGCGGAAGCAAAGTCTCTATCCATTGCTCAAATTCTCCGTAAGGCAGGATTTACAGTGGAACTTGATGTCACTGGTGCAAAGTTTGATAAACAATTCAAACGGGCTAGTAATGCCAATGCTAAAGCCGCCGTTGTCATCGGTGACAGCGAAATCGAAGCGGGACAAGTCCAAATCAAATGGCTTGAGTCTGGTGAACAGGAAGCGATCGCGATCGCTGATCTCAGTGACAGTTTTGAGGTGCTGAGACAAAAGTTGTAGTTAGAGATGAACGGCTTGCAAACCGTTCATCAGTCAGCATTTGCTATACTTACGGTAAGATTTGCCTAAAGATTATGACTGCTGCTTTAACTAATCCATTTCAGGCTGCTACTCATAGCAAATTGTATGAGCAGGACTATGCTCTGTGGTTAGAACAAGCAGTTGATTTGTTGCGATCGCAAAATTTTGCAGAAATAGATATTGAGAATTTAGTTGCAGAACTTGAAGGCTTGGGTGGCAGTCAAAAACAAGCGATCGAAAGTAACTTAGAAGTTTTGCTGATGCATCTTCTCAAATATAAATATCAACCCGATAAGCGTTCTAATAGTTGGCGCTATACGATCATTGAACATCGCCTCAGATTGCACAAAGCTTTTAAACATAGTCCTAGCTTGAAGCGGTATTTTTTGCAGGAGTTTGCTGATTGCTATCTAAATGCAAGGAAGTTAGCCAGTGCCGAGATAGGATTAGCGATCGCCACTTTCCCAGTAGAGTCTCCCTTTACTTCTGAGCAAACGCTAGATGAGGATTTTTTGCCTGAAGATTAGTTGTTTTTGTAATAGCGATCGCTGATCTCAGTGATTGGTATCGATTACTAATCATTGCATAAGATAAATTTCTACGTTTTGGCTGTTCCATGTGGCGATGCCAATTCCAAAAAAGTCTTTGTCTTCTGTCCAAATTGGACAATCAAAGTGCATGGCTAAGGCAACCACTTCCCAATCGTTAGGATCTCTTACTTTAATGCGTCTTTGAGCTTCGTTTTTATATTGAAGGTAATCTTCTTCTGTTATTGGGATTACGATTTTGGCTAAATCAGCGATCGCCTGTGAAGATATGTCTGATTGAAATTTACGTTTTTGTAAAATTTGGGGTAAGTGACGCTCTAGTTCCTGATAGCAATTATTTGGTGTGAGAAATTGGCAATTGTTATTGTATTTTTCTAAGAGGTTGGAAACTTTGTCACCTAGTACAGCCCGTACCAAGATGTTTGTATCTAAGGCAAGTGTCTTTGACATTATTTGGTTGCGTTTTTCCTTGCCTGTTTACGCATAGCGTTAAATTCGGCAATGATTTCATCTTCGCTAATACCGTGAGCTTTTAATAATTCAGCCATTTTTTGAGAAGAACGGCGGAAAGCAAGGAGGTCTTCTTTGCTAGGTTTTTTGATCTTGATTAAAGATGTTTTCATGGTGGGTTGATGTTTTTAGTAATGGTAAGGGGCAATTCTTGAACTGCTGTTATGGTGAATTATAGCAAAATTTTATATCTCTCATTCAATGATAGTAAGCTATTCACAATTTTAACTGATTCGACACTTACGCGCACGATCGCACTTAACGAGGTCGAGGATGTAGCGCGATGTAGGCGCTCATGCAACTATCCTTTGCTCTTCTAATCTGGGTTGTAAGAGGTTAAGGGTGTATCTGGCGCGAGTTTTTAGGATAGTGAGATGATCCACTTTCTCTAGAAGGTCATCTAAATCATCAAGTTCTCCTTCAGAGAGTGAATTTTCGGTGTTTCTATCGATTAGTTTATCTAGGTGATTTTGATCGGTTAGGGCTAATTTGCAACTAGCAAGGGCTTTTAGTTCTTCTGTGGTTAAGTCAATGAGGTATTCAGGATCTAAAGCGGGAGTGAGCCGAGAATAGGTATCTAAATCTAATACAACGCCGATGCGATCGCCTTGTTCGTTGGTTATGTACTGTACTGTTTCAGACATAATTTAGTTCCCATTTTCATCAGTAAATTCTTCAAATATGGATTCAAGATCGCGTTTTCCAGATATCACTCGAATGATATCAATACCATCGGTACGAGGATAGTAAAAGACGATGTAATCATCTATTGTGAAACCGCGCAAATTAGAAGCAATCCAAGTGTAGTTTTTGCCCATGTTGGGGAAACTAGCAACGAGCTTACATTTTTGGCGAATAGTATCAAATAGATTACTGGCAGCTTTTGGGTTAATCTGTCCAATAAATGTGCAGATATCGTCTAGATCTTTGATGGCTATTTTTGAGAAGGAGTAGCTAGACATAATGAATCTTTTTTATTTTTGACTCATTTGCTCTAGTTTGACCTGTAATTGTTGAAATACTAATTCACCATCAACGACATCGCCTTGTTTGATTTGCTCCGTTCCTTCAGCAATTTTTTTTCTTAGTTCGCTCAACTTTTGTTGTTTGGCTTCATGTTCTTCTAGCAGTTGAAATGCAAAAGCTAGGAGAGAGTCAACACTCTGATACTTGCCATCTTGAAGTTTGGCGCGGATAAAGTTTTCCTGTTCTGGCTTTAAGGCAATGTTCATTTTCCCAATCCTGCGAAAGTTGGAATCATTGGCTAGTATAGCGTAACTATAAGTTTGCACTATATCATGGCGATTATATGCGTTCATTCAATGGTGGCAAGCTATTCACAATTTTAACTGATTCGACGCTGATGCGGACGATCGCACTTAATGAGGTCAAGGATGTAGCGAGATCGCCGTTAAAAAACTAGCGGCTTTAATAATAGAAATATTTTGAAATGGATGTAAATCTAAAAGATCGGCATCGCCTGTAATGATGTAGTTAGCTTCACCGCAGACGGCTAAATCTAAGAACTTGTCATCTTTGGGATCACGACAGGCTCGAATTTGCTGATTGATTGTGACTCTCTCGACCTGCTTGCTTAACTCACTTAAAAAATTTAGTACGTCTTTCTAAGGTGATGTATTTTTGGAGTTTGGGGCGACTGATGACGTTTTCTATTTCTGATTGAACTTCATCTGACATCAGCAGTATTGCTTGAGATGTGGCATAGTCGAAAACTTGCTGGGGTAACGAATTTACAGACATTAAGCCACTGATCAAGATGTTGGTATCGATTACTAATCTTAGTTTAGTCATCCTTGAGAATTTCCTCTAAGATTTCGGGAGTAAGACCTTTTTGTTGTGCTTCTAAACGAATTTCTTGAACTACCTTTTGTAGTGGGGTTGGTTGGGAAACACATTGTAAAAAGATGCTGACAAGCGTTTGCAATGCTTGGCGATTTTCAGGGGTTGTATTTTGATATGCCTCGGCGATGGGGGCTTCGACTTGAAGGGTGATCGGTTTAAGCATGGTATGTCTATTTCTCCTGTAATGGTGGCAAGCTATTCACGATTTTAACTGACACAACACTTACTCGCACGATCGCACTTAACGAGGTCGAGGATGTAGCGCGATCGCTTGATTGTTCGTTGGGATTGTTGGTAATTCCTCTATCTTTGTCACGGGTAAGGCGATCGCGTTCCATGATCGATTCTAGGGCTGGTTTGCTATTGAATCATAAGGTAGAAATTGCATCGCCACTTTTCCAATAGAGTCTCCCTTTATTCCTGAGCAAACGCTAGATGAGGATTTTTTGCCTGAAAGTTAGTGATGGTGATTTGTTTGGTGGCGATCTTTGATCGCAAAAGCCAAAAGTGCAGATGTATAAATTTAGTAATTAATAACTTGAACAGCCTACCGATATAAAAATAAGCAATAGCTCAAGAACTTGGTAGATTTGGTACTTCCCATCCAACAAATCGTAAGACTAATTTTCCAAAATCTTCAATTTCTTTCTTGTTTTTCCTGATAAACTCAACAAATTTACCCACTTGCTCAGCGCGTTTTTGAGTTAGCAGGTTTCCCCAAATTTTGCGGCGTTCTTCTAGTTGATTTTGGTCTTCAGACTCGATCTCTTTTAGAATCCACCATTTAAAAATGGGTGAAAAGAGATCCCATAAAGGCGGAGATGCCTGTACACGCTTCAACAATCCCCGTTCTGTTAGATCATTGATTTCCCTCTCTTTTTCACTAAAAACTTTTGGTAAATCATTAATGTCATAGTTTACATCTGTTACTTTTCCATTCAGAGATTGTAGAGCAACTAACATTAGCAAAACCCTCTCAATTTCACTAGCTCCCCAAAATAAACTCTCAAAAATTGGACGGGCTTCATTTTTGAATTTTTCTCCCACAGGACTCAAATCATTTAAGGGCGCACCTACTTCTATACGATAATCAAAAGTTTGGGCTGCGGCTATTTGGGCTAATTGAGGATGAAATCCAGATAGGTAAGCAACATAGTTTCGTTCTAATGAATTAAATAATGGCTGACCTGTCTGTGCTACTCGGTCAAGTAAGCTTAAAAGCTCTTTCTCTTGAAAAAACCTAAGACGACATAGACTAAAACCGTTATCAAAAGCAGAGTAGTTAGGCAAAGCTAGAGGCTTGCAAGATTCATAGAGAGAGTAACGAGTAGAGACAACGAGATTAGCTTTGTTTGAGTCTCTTGTAGTGAGAGAACGCAATCCTTGCAGAAAAGCCCGATTGCTACTAAGATTCTCTGGGTCAGTTCTGATTAATACATTAAAATCATCTAGGACTAGTACAATTTTCCTGTGGGCTTCCCCTGAGACATCTAGAACCTCATGGAAATCATTATGATCTATTTCTAAGCCTTCTTTAGATCTTGCTATTAGTGCAAGACATTTTTCTTTAATGGGACTTGTTTCTAGTTTTCGTTCTAATTGTTTAGTAATCTGCACCCAAAATTGATTTGCAGTAGCAGGAATCACGGTATCCTGACAGTTTAGAAAAACAAAAATATGGTTTTTGAAATATTCCATCCACTCGTCAGGAGGATTAATAATATAACTGAGAATCGTACTTTTCCCCATTCCACGTTCTCCATAAACTTCAACTGCACCTCCATCACGGCTTAAAGGGCTAAATAGGCTTCTAACAACACTTGTAGGAACAATTGCTTGTTCAGGAAATACACCATTTTGGATAAAAGGATTAATAATAGTATTCATATGTTTAAATCTGAGTTTGCAAGGTTTAAAATACGCACTCTAAACTGTTTCATTATTCTTAGTAAGCCTCTTCTTAAAAGAAAAAATATTCCCTCTGTAAATCCCCATAGAATAAGAGGAACAATTAGAGCAGCAATAATTAGACCTCCAGTAATGAGCGCGACAAAAGCTTGTTTATACCAATCTTTTACAATAGAGTTTAGAAAGACAAGATAAACTGTAACACATAGCAACACAAACATTGCTTTAAATGAATTTCCTATCTTTTGAAATCGATTTAGTACAGCTAGTAACAGCACCTCTTCATCTTCTTCTTCAAGCTTTTCACCTGCCTTATCCAACTCTCGAATGATTAAAGCAGCTTTTTGAGGATCGTTTTTAAGCTTAGCAAACTCAATTTGAACACGCTTTGATAGAAGCCATGATTTATGTCTTAGAAAATCGAAGGAATTTTTGTTTACAAGAAGATATTCCATGTCTTCTTGTAAAATATCTTTAATTTGTTGCTCTATTATATTTAACTCTATAAACAACTTATCAAGATTATTCAATTCTAATTTCAATCGCCTTTCTGATATCTCAATAGTGTTTCTTAATAACCGTTGCCTACGATTATTGATATAGACAATCTCCTTTTCCGTATACCGCTCATCTACTTTGTTATGTTGATCTACATTCTCTGTTGGAGAGAGAGAAATACTATTTGTAGCAGATTTAACAAGAGAAAGATTGCTTTCTGAATCCTCTAGTGCACTCTCATATCTAACCGCATCAGAAAAATCGCTATTATCAATTTCTGAATTCCTAGAATGTTCTTTTTTACTTTTGTATAATACTAGAAACGTCTCTGCATCTGTGACTTTTTTTTCAAAGCTATTCATTAGTGCAATCAGCTTTCTTTTTAGCCAATAATCACATTTTTGAAAGCCAAGAATAAAATCATACTGTTGAACTGCTTCAGAAAAGTTATCTTCTTGCTCACATCTTGCCGCAAATTTTTCTAATGCCTCTATTAATTCATTCAAATTATTTTGATCGTGAAGATATAGCTTTTTTAGAGTTTCTACTCTATTAACCAAATCATCACTTAATCGATATGCCTCTGCCAATCCACGTAAAGCTTTAACATTACTTGGGATGTAATCTAAAGATTCTCTATAATCTTTAATTGCCAAGGGATACTGACCTGCTTGAAGTGCCTGTTGAGCAAAGTCAAATCGGCTTTTAGCAAGAGCATATTGAATGTCTAGATTCTCTTGTTGAGTAGGCTCTATTAATCGGTTTTGCAGTAGCCAAAGCTGAACAAATTTAACACTGATTTGCAAAGATTCAGCGCTTCCTTTTAACAACTCCCATTTTAATAAGTTTTCTATAGCGTTACTCAGATCGTCACGGTTAAGACGGACACCATTATTAACTAACAAATCGATAACTTGATTACGAGTGGTGAATGATTCTGAACTTGTCAGTTTAGCTATTGCAATTAGAACCTTTTCTTCAATTGGAGAAGTAGAAGCAATACTTGAGATCGCACTTCCATAAGAATCTAATGTTTGTGGAATTGCTACATCTACGGATTTGTGAGTTACTATGCTTTGGTTTTCATCTAAAAGAAATTCAAATATTTTTGAACAAACAGCTTGAGTTAGATGTGGTTGACCATTAGTTAGTTTATAGATATACTCGATAGATTCTGGAAGATAAGTTAACACTTCTTTTGCTGGTTCTACAATCAACTTACTGGTTTCTTCTAGCGAGAAGAAGGTAAGACGAAATTCTTCTCCCGAACTTAAAATCGGATCGTATTCTAATGAAATCTTGCCGCTAAGTCGCCCTATTGTAAATACCCATTTCAACCAACTTTCCCCAGACACTAGTTGCCCAATGAAAGATACTAAAGATTTAATGGCTTGTGACGAAATTTGCTCATCAAAATTGTCAAACTCATCAACAAGAATTACTAATTCTTGATTGTTCAGATGGTTATATATTTGAGGCAGCCATTTATCCCGAAATAATGTTGAATCAGTTTCTAATTCTGCTAGAGATGGTATTAATAAATCTTTATCGTGCGTTAATCCCAATGCACGAGTAATTGATCCTGCCAAATGCATCTGAAACTGAGGTAATGTATCTTGTACATACCTTTGAATGTCAAATATAACTGGTATTCTTAATGGAAGTTTAGAAACTTCTAATTTTTCATGCGAGAGGGAATATGCTAATTGTCTAAGAAAAGAAGTTTTCCCAATTCGTCGTTGCCCTTGTAGTAAAACTACATTGGTACTTTGGAGAGATCTTTCTACCTGATTCAGTAACTTATCTCTTCCATAAAAGCTATCTCCCATTACTGGTGAGCCAACAATATAAGGATTAATTAACAGTTTATTCATTACTTAAATAGTTTCTAGATAAATGTCTCAGTTTGTGAAATTGTTATGCGCCTCTCAAATTCATGATTTACTTGTCTAGTACTACGATTTTTTAGTTTTATTCTTAGTTATCCTATAGAGCAAATTATACAGGATTGTTGAGTTAGCATGTATCTGAGGATGTTTAACTAAATATCGAATAACTGACCAGTTTATAAGCTAACTATCTATAAACAATAGCTTGCTTATTACACAACACATATAGCGGATGACGTGGATAAACTACTTTTGTAATTCCTAAACAGTGAGGTTGAATATTGTGTTTAGATAGCAACTCTAAAACAAGGCGATCGCACTGCATTAACAATCTATACTCAGCTAATGGTAGTTGAGCACAACCGAAACCTACTCCTCTAAAGGAATAGACTGTTTAAGCAGAAATTCACGAATAGCAGAATCTTCAGTAAGCCCGATCGCTCTAGCATAAGCTTGCTTTGCCTCTGACTTAGCCACCAACTGCTTGAATAAATGCGCTTTTAGCGCCCAGTAAGGTTGATAATTTTTCACAGACTCCAAAGGGATTGCATTGAGGTGCATTAAACCCTCTTCTATTCCCTGCGCTTCCGCGATCGCTGCCGCATGACTGACTAAAGCCCCTAAAGTCGGCGAAATCCGAATCAATCCTGCGTACAGTAATGCCAATGCTTGCCAATTGACTTTCTGGCCGATCGCTCTTTGAGCATGAATTGATTGAATCGCCGCTTCCAATTGAAATCTTCCCAATTGTTTAAAAGTTGCCGCCTGTGCTAGTTCCTTCTCGGCTTCCGCGATCGCAATTTGCGACCACAGATTTGTATCCTGCTGCAATAGCGGCACATAGGAACCATCGCTAGTGCGACGAGCATCCCGCCGAGATTCACAATAGAGCATGAGTGCAAGTAACCCCCTTGCTTCTGGTTCTGTAGGCATTAACTGAACACAGAGCCGCGCTAACCAGATCGCCTCTTCTGCTAATCCACGATGACGTGGATCACTACCATCTACAGTTTCCCAAGCATTAGTATAAGCAGCATAGATCGCTTCTAATACAACAGCTAATCGAATTGGTAAATCCTTCTCTTCTGGCAACTCAAAAGCAATACCTGCATCACGAATTTTTGTTTTTGCCCTCACTAGTCGCTGACTCATCGTTGCAGGAGCAACTAGAAATGCCGAAGCAATCTGTGCAGCATTCAGCCCCAGAACCGTTTGCAACATCAAGGGCGTGTGAATTGTGGAATCGATCGCAGGGTGGGCGCAAATAAATAATAATTTCAAGCGATCGTCGGGAAATGTAACCGACTCTAAAGACGGCTCAGTGGCAAATTCCAGTTCATTGAGTTTGAACGTATGGAGAACTTTGTCATGCACCTGCGAACGTCGTCCCGCATCAATCAAGCGATTCCGCGCTGTTACCAATAACCATGCTTCAGGATTTTTGGGAACACCGCTTTCTGTCCAAGTTTTTAAAGCCGAGAGGAAAGCATCGCCGAGGGCATCTTCGGCAGCGACAACATCCCTAGTTTGGGCGGCTAAGTAAGCGACTAGCCGCCCATAGGAGTTGCGTGCAGCTAATTCTGCGGCTCGACGTGCTTCCATTTGCGGTTAACCTCGCGGTGCAGTTTGTTGCCAAGCGGGTAATTGCTCAATCCGCGCATACCAAGCTTGAATATGCTGATAGTTCTCTAAGGGAAATCGCGCAGGTATGGCATAGGTGAGGTCACTTGCCACGGAGAAATCAGCCAAGGTTAAGGTGTTACTGGCTAGGTATTCTCGATTTGCAAGATGATTATTCAAGACGCTTGCTTCTTTATGAAAGCGATCAGTTGCCTGCTGCACTACTTGCTGATCAGGTTCGTCTAATTGCAAGAGGGACTTCACAAAGTTCTCAAACTGCAAGGGCTGACAGACTGGATACCAATGGGCAAGTTGCCAACTTTGCCAGCGCATAATATCCGCCCGAATTTGGGGATCTTCGCTCCAGAGAGAATTAGGAACTTGACTAGCCAAGTATTGCATGATGGCTGTGGATTCCCAAAGGATAAAGTCACCATCTTGGAGGACGGGTACACGCCCTGTGGGATTTAACTGGACAAATTCGGGATGATGTTGTTCGCCTTTCTGTAGGTCTACCAATCGCAAGTCAATAGGAAGTTGCAGATGAATGGCTACAGCATGAACTTTACGGGTATTGGGAGAAGGTGGAAAGTAATAGAGCTTCATGGGATTTTCCTCGCTAAACTTTGATATTCCTAGTTCATGGGCAACAGAGGACGGACTTCGACTGCACAGTTACTGGCGGCTGGACAACGTGCTGCCCAGTCCATTGCGGTATCCAAATCGGGAACGTCAATAATAAACAGCCCGCCCAGTTGCTCTTTGGTGTCGGCATAGGGACCATCTTGAACGTTGCGTTGTCCATTTTGGATGCGAATGGTGGTGGCTGTATGACTAGGATGAAGTGCTGCACCACCTGCGGCTACTCCCGCTTCGGCTAGGGCTTGGGAGTAAGCGCTATAGGCTGGCATGGTTTGAGGGCGATCGCGGAAGTCTTGCTCGGTTTCATAGACCAGAATTGCGTATTTCATCGGTGTCTATCCGTTTTGGGGTTGATTAAAGCACAGATTTTTTATGCTTTATATCTCTATGACGAGCGAGACTTAACGATTTCGACAGGAATTTAAAAATTTATTACAGCGCAAAGCACCAAAACCTGTAGCGCACGCTGCGCGTGCGCTACAGGTTTTGGTGCTTTGCGCCTCGCTACTTATTAAGCTCTAAATCTGCTTGCAAAAAATTGACAAATTGCTGAGCCGTCCGCCCCGATTGTCCATTATGGCGAGTAGCCCATTGCAAAGCTCGAAAATTGAGATCATCATCCAGTAATTTAATACCTGCACGTTTAGCGAGGTGATGCACGATTTTGAGATAGATTTCTTGATCGGCTTGCAGAAAGGTGAGAGTCAAACCAAAGCGATCGCTTAGAGATAACTTTTCCTGCATTGTGTCCCAAGGATTAACCTCTTTGCTATTACTGAGATCCCTTAAAGTGGGGCGATCGCTAAAATATTCGCGCAATAGATGACGACGGTTAGAAGTGGCATACACCAAGAGATTATCAGGCTGTGCCGACAGATTTCCTTCCAGAACTACCTTCAGCGCTTTATAGTCTTCGCTTTCTTCCTCAAAGGACAAGTCATCGACAAAAATGATAAATTTTTGTGGAACTTGGCGCAACAGATCGGCAATGATGGGCAAGTCTTTAAGATCATTTTTGGCAACCTCGACCAAACGTAAACCGCGATCGCCATAGGCATACATCAATGACTTGACCATCGAAGATTTGCCCGTGCCACGACTGCCATAGAGCAAAGTGTGCAACCCATGATAGCCAGCCAAAAAAGCTTCCGTATTCTTATACAAAGTTTGGCGTTGTGACTCGTAACCAATCAGATCGGATAGTTGTACCAGATCAGGATAGGCAATTCCCTCCAAATGTCCGTTGTGCCAACGGAATGCACTGTAATCGGTAAATATCCCCGTACCTGAGTGCTTGTAATAATTGGCTAGTTCGGGTAAAAGTTGCGTCCAGTCATCGGTTGCTTGAAATTTGAGAATCAGCGATCGCTTGGCTTCGGACATTTGCGACAGGTTACTTTCTGTCAATTGCCAAGCCACAGGGCGATCGCCAAAAGCCTCGATGCAATCAACTAACTTGTTTCCACCCCAAAGGCTAATTTCTTCTAAAACTTGCAGATCATGCTTGGCGGCTCCAACCAATGACACAGGTAAATAATCAAGGTCGGTGGTTTGGGCTTGCTGACTAAAGGGATTATCAGAGGTCAGAATCTGCGAAATTACATAATCTCGCCAGTTGAAACCCGTCGCAGCGATCGCTCTAAACCATTTACCATAGGCGAATAAATAATAAAGTCGCCGCGAGCTATTTTCATGCCCGTCTAAGGCATAGTTAGCAAGGCTACGCAATAGTTTCACATAGGCTTCCCATGCTCCTTGCTTTAATACATTTTGATACAGATGTAGTGAAGCGATTCTCACTTGTCTGTCATAAATTGATTGCCGCGTTTCGTCAAGCATGTTTACTAATCTGTAATTAGACTTAAACCTGTAGAGTTGCGCCCCGCAGGGGTGCAACTCTGGAAGAAAGTATTTGATAGCGTGGCGGAGCCGCGCTATCAAATACTTTCTTAACCTAAGTTAAACTTGTGAGAATACCTCACAAATAATCTTGGAACTCTTCCCATTTTATCCCTTGTTGGAGATAGTTAGGCTGATTTGGTTTATAGGGTGCTGCAAGGCGATCGATATTTAAAATTTCCGCGCGATCGCTAATTACGGGTACATCAGGATCAAAGGCAGTTGCTCGCATCAAGGAGCTAGAAAACCCCTTAAAAATCATCACTTCGTCAAGTTCACCATCAATTTGTAGCTTGACCAGTAGAACTTCTTGAGGATGTTGATTACTATACGTTTCTAGTTGTTGACCTTGATTTGCCGACATGTTTTTTGCTTTAAGGTTGGGGTGGTGGATGATCACCCTAGAGTCAATTCCTCAATTGTCCCTAGGCTACAATATGGTTCTTGAGGTATTTTTGCGTAAGCCTTACTAGTTTATAGCGGTTTTCCAATGAGTAAGGACTTCGCCGTAAAATAATGAATAGATTTTTGATGGCGCGGCTTCGCTTCGCCATCAAAAATCTATTCATTATCAAAACGAAAAATTAATCTCAGTAAGGGTTTTGGGTTTTAATTTTGCCTACGGCAAAATTAAAACTGCTATGTCTAGGTTTTCTAATTTTGGATTTTGATGGGCATGACAGCTAATTTTTGGGACATCGCACGTTACTTTAAACGCTATCGAACAAAGGCGATCTGGAGCATCACCGCTTCTAGTTTATTTGAAATTATTGATCTCACTGTTCCCTATGCAGTTGGGCAAATCCTGAATGTGTTATCGGGGCGATCGCTTGATTATGAAATCAACAACTTCGTCATGGCAACGGTGTCACTATTTGGACAATCGATAAATCAGACGAATTCATTAATCACGCTATCGGGTTTGATCTTTGTAGTTACAGTTATCCGTGCGCCCATACAGGTATGGTTTGCCAATAACTTCCATTGGGAAATCGCGCTCAAAACTCGCCGTGATCAGACTCAAAAAGCGATCGCTAAGATTTTGACTTTGCCGATTGAGTTTTATGATGAGAACAACGCAGGACGAATTGCAGGGAGAGTGGCGCGAGGATTAGCCAATCACATGTGGTCATATCCTGAAATCGCAGGGCAATTGATTCCGAAAGTGGTGCGAATCATTGGTATTTTTGTGATTATCTGTGCGATCGCATGGTGGATTTCGGTCTTCTTTTTAGTGTCATTTATTTTGGTGCTATGGGGTAGTTTAGGAAAGCTGAAGGATCTCACGAAGTTGGAAGAAACCCTTGATATATATCAAGAAAATACCGAAAGCCGTACTTCGGAAATTATTACCAATATCAAAACCGTCAAGGCTTTTGCCAACGAAGCCAAGGAATATAAACGCCAAAGCGATCGCCTCGAACGGGAAGCGAAAGTATCCCTCTGGGGCATCCATATTGGCTATGTGAAACTGGGGATGGTGCGCGATACGGTTTTAGAAGCCTGTCAATTTGTGGTGTTTGGAGCCGCTCTCTTTGCAACTTTTGGGGGCAAGATGTCGATCGGGCATTTCATTACCATTTCCACATTGGCAAGTATGGCTTATTCGGAAATTAGACCTATTTGCTTGCTAGCCGAAGTCTTTGCAAGGCGCTATTCTTCGATGTTGCGCTTCCATGAGTTCATGAAACAGGCGAATGGACAGGATGCGGCGATCACTCTACATCCCAACACAAAATATCCTCAATATCGCTTTGATGGCAAAATTGAATTTCGCAATCTTACCTTTGGCTACGATCGCGATCGCCATGTTTTAGAAAAAATCCAATTTACGATTGAGCCGTATGAGACTGTTGCCCTAGTCGGACGATCTGGCTCAGGCAAATCCACCTTGGTGAAACTGCTGTTCCGTTACTTTGAGCCAACGAATGGTGGGATTTTGATCGATGGTCAATGGATTACGGAACTAGATATCACTGGCTATCGCAAACGTCTAGCGATCGTGCATCAGGAGGTCGATATCTTCAATGGAACCCTGATGGATAATCTCATGTATGGAAATCCTACGGCGACCTTTGCCGAAGTTCAAGAAGCCTGTGCGATCGCTAGCGTTGATGAATTTCTCCATTTATTACCACGAGGCTATAACACGATCGTCGGTGAGCGTGGTGTGCGGCTTTCTGGTGGTCAACGTCAGCGATTAGGGATTGCGCGAGCGTTGCTAGTTAATCCTGACATTCTCATATTTGACGAAGCGACTTCTAGTCTTGATTATGAATCCGAGCGATCGATTCAATTGGCGATGCGTCGAATTCAGGGAACGCGCACCACAATTGTGATTGCTCACCGTCTTAGTACTGTGCGCGAAGCCGATAAGATTGTGGTTTTAGATCAAGGTCAAATTGTGGAAATTGGTTCCCATCAGCAGCTTTTATCTCAAGGCGGTATTTATCATCGCTTACATTCGCTACAAGAAACAGGAGAGTTGTTATGAGGCAAAATTAAAACAGCATTTTAAATTCGCTATTCCAGTTAATTCCGACTAATTGTGGGATCAATCTTTTTTTGATTACCCTAAGATTATTCTCTAATCCGCTAAGACAGTTTATCTATCTTGTCCATTGTTTCTGCTCCCTTGCTTTGACGATAAATTCGAGTTTGGTGCGATCGCGCTCCATTTCACCAACTGCCGAACCTTTATCAAAAATGGCTCCCGTCGGACAAGCATCAACGCATTTACCGCAGGAGGTACAGGCTTCTACTTCACCCCAAGGCTGATCGAGTCCCGTAATCAAGCGTGATTGTGCGCCGCGATTTGCCACATCCCACACATGCGCCCCTTCGATTTCATCGCAGACTCGCACACAGCGCGTACAGAAAATGCAACGATTGCGATCAATGCCAAATAAATCATGGGACAAGTCCACATCTCGTTGCGGAAACTGATAGGGAAAGCGCGAATGTTCCATACCAGTAGCGATCGCCATATTTTGCAGTTCGCAGTTGCCATTGGCTACACAGACCGCACAAACGTGATTGCCTTCCGCAAAGAGCATTTCCACAACCATTTTACGATAGTTATTTAACTGATCGGTATGGGTATGTACTTCCATTCCTTCAGCAACTTGGGTGACACAGGCGGCGAGTAATTTATTGCTACCCTTGACTTCTACCATACAGAGGCGACAAGCTCCGACATCGTCAACACCTTCTAAGTGGCAGAGGGTGGGGATGGTAATTCCTGCTTCTTTTGCCGTGGCGAGAATGCTTTTACCCTGCTCAGCAGCAACTTCGATATCATTAATTTTGAGGGTGACGACTGACATTTTTGTTTACCATCATGACATTAAGCATCAGGATTACTCGTAAATTCCCAGCCATTGGCTTCTGAATAGCGCTCCATAAATCGCATAAATCGATCCCAATGTTCCGTAGAGCTAACATCAAAGACAATCTCGATTTTGGCTAATTCTTCATCATCACCTTTATCTTTCCAAAACAGTTTGGAACTTTTCGGCTCAATGGAAATTGTGCCTTCGCTATCGACGAGGCGAATATCATTAAAGGAAGCCTTGGCAAAACTGTTCGCGCCTTGTACCGCTTTGATATTCACAAAAGTCATCTTCACCGAATTTTCACCCGTCGAGCGATCGCGCCTTAACCGCACATCACTCAACTCTTCGGGAATACCAGCAAAAAATTCAATTGATGGGGTTATGGAGTTCATGGTTTTACCTCTTTAATTAACTTCAAATAATCATCACGAAAATGTCTTAACGTACTCACAATCGGATTGGGAGCCGATTGTCCTAACCCGCAAAGACTCATCGACTTGACCATGCCACAGAGTTCTTCGAGGCTAGCAAGATCTTCTTCTGTCGCTTGGCGATCGACAAACTTACTCAATAACTGATGCAGTTGCACCGTACCAGCCCGACAGGGAACACATTTACCGCAGGATTCATCCATACAGAACTGAATGAAAAAACGCGCCATATCGACCATGTTTGTGTTTTCATCCATCACCACCATGCCACCCGACCCGATGATTGAGCCAAGGGCTTGCATGGCTTCATAATCGACGGGTGTATCAAAGGCTGAGGCAGGAATACATCCTCCCGAAGGGCCGCCTGTTTGCACCGCTTTGACTTTGCCGCCGCTTGATGTCCCACCGCCCATATCTTCAACAATTTGGCGTAAGGGAATGCCCATTGGCACTTCCACTAGTCCTGTATTGGCGATATTGCCAGCGAGAGAGAATACCTTTGTACCTTTGCTCTTTTCTGTGCCGATACTGGCATACCATGCGCCACGATTGCGAATGATCGGGACGATGTTGGCAAAGGTTTCCACATTGTTGATCAGGGTCGGTGCGCCCCAAAGTCCCGACTCGGCAGGATAGGGAGGGCGAGGGTGAGGAATACCCCGACCACCCTCAATGGAGGCAATTAGCGCTGTCTCTTCACCGCAAACGTAGGCTCCTGCACCAACACGCACATCGATCTTAAAGTCAAAGGTGGATTCAAAAATTTGACTACCGAGAATGCCCTGCTGTTTGGCTTGTTGGATGGCGAGGCGGATATGCTCGATCGCAGGGGGATACTCAGCACGCACATAGACATAGCCATGAGTTGCCCCAACAGCATAAGCTGCGATCGCCATCCCTTCAAGCACACGATGCGGATCGCTCTCTAAAATACTGCGATCCATAAATGCCCCAGGGTCTCCCTCATCAGCGTTGCAGATCACATACTTTTGCTGCGGTTGATTTTGGGGTTGGCTGCGCCGCCGATCCTGCATTTTGGCAACCGTCGCCCATTTCAATCCTGTGGGATAGCCTGCACCACCACGACCTCGTAAGCCACTGCGAGTAACTTCATCAATTACCTGTTGCGGACTCATCTCATGCACAGTTCGATAAAGTTGGCGATATCCACCGACAGCGATATAGGACTCAATCCGAGTGGGATCAATTTTACCGATATGTTCTAGTACAATCCGCAATTGATTAGTAAAGAAAGGATGTTCGAGATCGCCGACGGTTGCAGTCACATTACCGCCTTTCAGTCCGTTAATAATGGAAGCAGCTTGTTCTGGTTCAACCCTTTCATAGAGGACGCTAGATGGATCGATGGCAACTAATGGACCACGACCACAAAACCCCATACAACCAACACTGACTACTTCCGCAGTGTCCGCTAGTCCTTCGGCATGGATAGCAGCATCAAGGCGATCGCGTACCTCTAGAGAACCCGAAGCTTGACATCCGCCCGAAGTACAACAGCGAATGCGAATACTCTTTTGGCGATCGCGCTCTTCTTTGGCAATTTCCAGTAATCTTTCAATATCCATGGTTACGGTTCCTCCATCCAGCCTTTGACCGTTGCTAAAACCTGTGCAGGGCTTTGTTGTCGGGATACATGTCCGTCATAGATAGCCGCAGGTGCAACACCGCAGTTACCAATACAGCGCTCGACTCGCAGGAACACTTTGCCGTTAGGCGATCGCTTTCCAGCCTCAAGCTTCAATTCTTTCATGAGGATATCTAATAACGCCTTGCCACCTTTGGTATAGCAAGCCGTTCCCAAGCAGATTGAGCAGGTATGTTTACACTTAGGTTGGACAGAAAACAGATGATAGAAAGTAGCAACACCATAGACTCGACTAAGGGGCAGTTTTAGTTCTCTCGCAATGTAAGTCAGTACATCTTTTTCGAGATAACCAAACTGCTCTTGAGCCTTGTGCAATACTTCGATCAAAGCATCTTGGCGATGGCGATTTTGGCGAATTGTCAAGTCTAAGACATGGTATTGAGAATCAAGCGAACTATCTTCTATCTTGATTACTTGTTTAAGTTCTTGAAGTGGTAGCGACTGCATAAACAATACCTTAGTTGTTAAAGTATAGGTATTTCGCACTATGTATATTCCATTTTCTAATTTCTAATAAAAATTAGCGCGAAAAACATAAAACTTAAATACTTACAGCGCTTTGCGCTCAAGCCCAAACCAAGAAAAATCTTGAAAGTGTTGCAAAGCAATGCTTTCAAGATTTTTCTTGTGGTTCATTTGATCGGAAATTGCTATAAGTCCATACCGAGGACTCTAGTTGTGAACTTGTGTTGCAAGATTTGAGAGATTTTCTTAAGTTTTGTCGAAGTAGAGAATTTGGCACGCTAAACGCGAGAATATTAGATATAAGCAATTTCTCATTCGTTAAAGCTGAATCGATGAGATTATCCGTAGGTGGGAAAATTAAATGGTAAGTAACCACAAGCCCAAACGCATTGGTATTTTGACTAGTGGGGGAGATTGTCCTGGACTTAACGCTGTTATTCGTGCCGTGGTGAAAGTGGCAACGTATAAATATGGCTGGGAAGTCTATGGTATTCCCTATGGAACTGATGGATTTATCGAGCTTTTAATCGGCAATCGCCAACCTGAAGAGTTACGCATCAAAGAGCATGGTTATGATATCCCCGGCTTGGTACAGGGATTGGACATTCTCTACTTTCTTAGTGGTAGCGTGTTGGGTTCGATTAGTAAAGGCGATCCAGAGCGACATGCCGACGATATTATTAAGGGCTACGAGAAATTAGGTTTGACTGCCTTAATTGTCATGGGTGGAGATGGAAGTATTGAGATTTTAGATGGATTAGCGCAAAAAGCTGCCGAGCAAGGATCACCGTGGAATTGGGTGGCTATTCCTAAAACTATCGACAACGATATTCCTTTTACCGAAGCATCCGTAGGTTTTGACACGGCTGTTAATCGAGTTACTCAAGCTCTCTACGATCTCACCTTTACCGCCGCAAGTCACGATCGCGTAATGATCGTCCAAGTGATGGGTCGAGATTCTGGATATCTGGCTATGGAAGCGGGGATTGCTGGTGGTGCAGATGCAATCTTAATACCCGAACTAACTCCGATTTTGAATGATGATGTAATCATGGGAGTCTGTGGTCATATCGCTCAATTGCAGCAGAATGGTAGAAGGTTTGCCCTAGTAGTAGTTGCTGAAGGCGTGAAAAATCAGCTTGGGCAGAAGGAGCATTACATCGGTGATTATGTCGCTCGTCAAATTCAAGAATGTAGTAATAGGCTTTGCAGTATCGACTCACCAGAAACTAATATCCATCCTTTTGATACTCGCGTTACGGTGTTGGGACATGTGCAGAGAGGCGGCACACCAACTTCTAGCGATCGCCTTTTAGCAACTGCCTTCGGGCGGGAAGCCGTAGATTTAATCGCGAATGGAAACTATAACCAGATGGTGATTTGGGAAAATGGCAGAGTTAACAGTGTTCCCATCAGTCGGGTGATCGAGCAAATTAAAAAAGCTCGCAGAGAGAAGAAGGCTCCCTCACGGGTTGATCCTCAAGGTTTCTTAGTGAGAACAGCACGGGATATTGGTATTTATGTGGGAGAGACTAGTAGTGATGATTAGTAGTGAGTAGAGGGGCATAACTAATTACAAACCCAAACCCGTAAAGTTGCGCCCCTGTAGGTCGCAACTTTACGGGTTTGGGAATTTATTTTGCACAAGTACTTATTTGTTAACTTTGATATTTGATTATTAACTTTACTGAAAGAAACCGACTAGTTGTAGTTAGTAGAGAGAAGATAAATATATTCATGTTTGCATATTACAAAGATTAAAAAATTGGCTACTTCTAATTTTGGATCGATTTTGGTGATTGGCTATGGCAATTCCCTTAGAAGTGATGACGGGGCAGGATGTCAAGTGTCAGATATTGTGGCTAGCTGGGAACTGCCCTATGTGCGATCGCTAACTGTGCATCAACTGACTCCCGAACTTGCGGAACCGATCGCTCAGTCGGAGTTGGCGATCTTTATTGATGCCTGTGTGAATGGTGATCATGTGGCAACTAAGCGCAAGAAACCCCAACCAATAGTCCAAGTTCAACGGATTGCGGTTTCCCAAAACTTTGGCGCGGCTCAGTCAACTTTGGCAGGAGGTGGACATCTCTGCGATCCGCGATCGCTACTTTTATTAGCACAGCAAGTATATGGTGAAACTCCTGTCGCCTATTCTCTATTATTGCCTGCGGTGAATTGGGAATTTGGTGAACAATTATCTGCGGTGACTCGAAAAAGCATTGAACAAGCTGTCGATTTCCTCCGAAACCTATGCACGAAGTTAGTATCATCCAATCAATGCTAGACATTGCTTTTGACAAGGCACAATCTCAAGGGGCAAATCAGATCCATCGACTCAGTTTGCGGGTGGGGGCGATTTCAGGCGTTGTACCTGAAGCTTTGCAATTTGCGTTTGATTCCTGCACAGAAGGAACGATCGCCTCAGATGCTAAATTGGAGATAGAATGGATAAAGGCAGTCTGCTACTGCCCTCAATGCCATGCAGAATTTACTCCCCATGACTGGGTTTATATCTGCCCTCGCTGCGATCGCCTTACCCATGAGATTCGCCAAGGTCGGGAATTGCAATTAGTCTCTTTGGAGGTTTCCTAATATGTGTCAAGACTGCGGTTGTAGTGATATTCCTGAAGGAATGGTCGAGATTCATTCCCATGATCACGATCATTCTCACGAGCATGAGCATCCCCATTCCCACGAGCATCATCACGAGCATATTGCTTTAGAGAGCGCTCATCGTACAATTTCAATTACTCAATCCATTCTTTCGCAGAATGATCGCCTCGCGGAGCGCAATCGTGGGTACTTTATGGCAAAGGGGCTAAGTGTCCTCAATGTGCTTTCTTCCCCAGGAGCAGGCAAAACTGCTTTACTAGAACGCACGATGACGGAACTCCGCGATCGCTTATCTTCAGCCGTAATTGTGGGAGATTTGGCAACCGATAATGATGCTCAAAGATTAAGGAGATCGGGAGCAGAGGTAGTTCAAATTACCACAGGTTCAGTATGTCATCTGGAAGCAGATATGATTGCTCAAGCCTTGCAACAAATGCACCTTGATAGCGTGAAATTATTAGCGATCGAGAATGTTGGCAATCTAGTTTGTCCTGCGGCTTATGACCTTGGCGAAAATTTGCGTGTTATTCTCTTTTCTGTGACGGAAGGCGAAGACAAGCCTCTAAAATATCCTGTCATGTTCAAGACTGCGGATATTGTTTTAATCAGCAAAATTGATCTCGCTGAAGCCGTAGAGTTTAATCGTGAATTAGCTTTACATAACATCCATCAAATTGCGCCCCAAGCCAAAATCCTAGAAGTTTCGGCAAAAACAGGTGTAGGTATGGAAGATTGGTGTGAACTTCTCCAAACAAAGTTATGTCTCAGCAATGTCTCTGTTTAAAAATTCAGGGAGCAGTTCAAGGGATTGGATTTCGTCCTTTTGTCTATCGCCTTGCAACAGAATTAAAGCTTACAGGTTGGGTAAATAATAATGCTCAAGGTGTGGTGATCGCAGTTGAAGGCAATCAACAACAGCTAGATTTATTTTTAGAACGTTTGCAAGCCGAAAAACCTGCGCGATCGCAAATTCATAATATCATCAGTGAATGCTGTGAACCTGCTAATTATCAAACTTTTGAGATTCACGAATCAACGGATAATTCATCCATCAAAACGGCGGTAATCTTGCCCGATATGGCAACCTGTGATGATTGTTTACGAGATATATTTAACGCGAAAAATCGGCGATATCGTTATCCATTTACAAACTGCACTAACTGCGGAACTCGCTACAGCATTATCAAGACAGTGCCTTATGATCGCCACAATACGACCATGCACAAATTTCAAATGTGTGCCGCTTGCCAAGCTGAATATGATCATCCTCTAGACCGACGCTTTCATGCTCAGCCCAATGCTTGTCCGAAGTGTGGTCCCCATGTGGAATTATGGGATCGTGACGGTAGCTTATTCTCCATAGCCAATCAAGCTTTATTGGACAGTACCCAAGCGATTAGAAGGGGTAAAGTTTTAGCCATCAAGGGCTTAGGGGGATTTCATCTAGTGGTGGATGCGGATAATGAGGAGGCGATCGCAAAACTCCGAGAGCGCAAACATCGTCCTCATAAACCTTTTGCCTTAATGTATCCAAATTTGGAGAGTATTCGCCAAGATTGCCAAGTATCAGAGTTGGAAGCACAGTTACTAACATCGCCAGAAGCTCCAATTGTTCTCTTACAGAAGTTGAACAAAGAGCTTAAGCCCCTTGTCTCAGATAATGCCTATATCGGTGTCATGCTGCCCTATACGCCACTTCATCATTTGTTAATGGCAGAATTGCAATTTCCCATCGTGGCAACCAGTGGCAATCTCTCCGATGAGCCGCTCTGTATTGATAATCAAGAAGCGATCGCCAGTTTAGTAAATATTGCAGATTTGTTTTTAGTCCATAATCGGGATATTGCTCAGCCTGTGGATGATTCGGTGGTAAGGGTGATCGCTGAGCGCCCTGTGATTTTGCGGCGAGCGAGAGGATATGCACCTGCTCCAATTCCTAACTACAGTTTAGAGTTTAGATCCCCCCCAGCCCCCCTTAAAAAGGGGGGAGAATTAATTCAAGTCCCCCTTTTTAAGGGGGATGCCAAAGGCAGGGGGATCAAATCTTTGCTTGTAGCAGATCGGAGGATTTTGGCTTTAGGCGGACATTTAAAAAATGTGATCGCCCTATCCATCAATAACTCGATTATTCTCAGTCAACATATTGGTGATTTGGAGATGGCAAAGTCTTTTGAACATTTTCAGCGCATTATTCATCGATTAAGCGATACCTATGAATTTCAACCTGAGGCGATCGCCTGTGATGCTCATCCAGATTATCTATCTAGCCAATTTGCCAGAAAATTATCTCAATCTTTGCAAGTTCCTTTAATCACCGTACAGCATCATTATGCCCATGTTCTCGCTTGCCTCGTAGACAATCAGATTTCTCCACCTGTGTTGGGAATTGCTTGGGATGGCACAGGCTATGGAACCGATGGTAAGATCTGGGGCGGCGAGTTTCTCAAGATTACCGATTCAGGATTTGAGAGAGTTGCTCATTTACGCGAATTCCCTTTGCTAGGTGGAGACAAAGCGACTAAAGAACCGCGTCGTGTAGCTTTAGGCATACTCTGGGAAATATTTGGCGATCGCCTCTGGGCTTTAGATTTATGCATTTTAAAATCCTTCACAAGTTCCGAATTAGCAATCTTAAAAACTTTATTAGCGAAACAGAGTCATGTCTCACAAACTTCAAGTATGGGTAGATTATTTGATGCCGTTGCTTCACTTTTAGGAATCTGTCAAGTTACTAGTTTTGAAGGTCAAGCGGCGATCTCCTTAGAACAAATGTGTGACGAGACTACCGATGATTTTTATCCAATGGTTAAGAATGACCTTGAAATTGACTGGTCAAGCCTAATTAAATTTATCTTAGAAGATATGAAAAACCAGACAGCGATCGCTACTATTGCTACTAAGTTTCATAATTCCTTAGTAGAAGCAATCGCCCTTGTCGTAAACCATGTGGGTATAGAAAAAATCGTCTTAACAGGTGGCTGCTTTCAAAATCGATATTTAACGGAAAGAGCGATGACTAAATTACAGCAATTAGGATTCCAAACCTATATTCATCATCAAATTCCTCCGAACGATGGTGGGCTTGCTGTAGGACAGATTATGGCAGCATTACGAGAATTATCCGTATAAATCAAGGAGATAAAAACAATGTGTTTAGCTGTACCAGGGAAAATTCTGTCAATTCAAGGGGAAGACTTGATGCGATCGGGAAAAGTTAGTTTTAGTGGAGTTATGAAGGAAGTTAATCTGGCATACCTTCCCGAAGCCCAGATCGGTGATTACGCGATTATTCATGTGGGGGTGGCGATTTCGCTCGTTGATCCTGAGGAAGCCGAACAAACATTACTAGATTTGCAACATATCTAAGAGATCCCCCTCAATCCCCCTTAAAAAGGGGGAAGAATTTAATTCTCCCCCCTTTTTAAGGGGGGCTGGGGGGATCTAGACAATTCTTAAATGGTTTCTAAACCACTCTTAAACTTGCCTTGATCATGGATAAACTGCGATGAAATATATTGACGAATACCGCGATCGCCAAGTTGCTAATGAATATATCGAGGCAATCGCCGCAATTATCACTCGACCTTGGACATTGATGGAAGTCTGCGGCGGACAAACTCACTCGATTGTGAAATATGGAATTGATCGCCTTATTCCCCCAGAAATCACCCTCATTCATGGACCTGGTTGTCCTGTCTGCGTCACGCCGATTCATCTCATCGATCAAGCAATCGAAATTGCCGCTAATCCTGATGTGATTTTTTGTTCCTTCGGTGATATGTTGCGCGTTCCTAGCAGTACCACTGATCTACTAAATGCTAAAGCCTCTGGAGCAGATGTTCGTATGGTTTATTCTCCGCTTGATGCAGTCAAACTTGCTCAACAACATCGCGATTGCCAAGTTGTATTTTTTGCGGTCGGGTTTGAAACTACTGCACCAACAACGGCTCTGGCGATCGCCCAAGCTGCTCAGTTAGGTTTAGATAACTTCTCGATCCTCTGCGCTCATGTACTTGTACCGCCAGCAATGGAGGCAATTCTTAGCAATCCTGATCACACCATGCAAGGTTTTTTGGCGGCGGGTCATGTTTGCACTGTGATGGGATATCAGGAATATGAGGCGATCGCGACGCAGTTTCAAGTTCCAATTATCGTCACAGGATTTGAACCAATAGATATTTTGCAAGGAATTTATCTCTGTGTGAAGCAATTGGAAGCAGGTAAAGCCGAAGTAGAAAATCAATATGCACGTTCTGTCAGGAAAGAGGGCAATCAACACGCGATCGCCATGATGCAAGAAGTATTTGAACCCACTGCGCGGCAATGGCGCGGTCTAGCCGAAATTCCGCAAAGTGGACTGAAACTACGAGAGAAATATGCAAGTTTTGATGCCCAAAAACGCTTTAACTATGCTGACAATTTGCCCGAACTTCCTGAATCGCTACTTTGTATTAGCGGGTTAATCTTGCAAGGAACACGCAAACCCCATGAATGCCCTAGCTTTGGTACAGCCTGTACTCCTGAACATCCCCTCGGCGCACCAATGGTTTCATCGGAAGGTGCATGTGCGGCTTACTATAGCTGTCGTCAGTAAAATGGAAAGTGTTGTAAAGCCACACTTTTAATATGAACTATTGAATATTTTAAAAATATGATTGACTATCGCGTTAAATTAAAGTTATAGTAGTGAGTTCGGAATTCCAAAACTGTAAAGCCATGCCCCTACCGATTGTTGCCGTTGTCGGTCGCCCCAATGTGGGCAAATCTACTCTCGTAAACCGCCTGTCGGGTGAACAATACGCGATCGTCTATGATGAACCGGGTGTGACCCGCGATCGCGTCTACCGTGATTGTTTCTGGGGCGCACATGAATTTCAAGTCGTGGACACAGGCGGCTTAGTATTCGACGATGAGACTGAATTTTTACCAATGATTCGCGAACAGGCGGAAATAGCCATTCGTGAATCGGCGGCGGTGATTTTTGTGGTTGATGGTATGGCAGGGATCACCGATGCTGATGAGCAATTGGGCGGCTGGTTACGACGACAAAATATTCCTGTATTACTAGCGGTTAACAAATGTGAAGGTTCTAAATATGGACTTTCATTAGCAGCAGAATTTTGGAATTTGGGCTTAGGTGAACCGATCCCGATGTCGGGAATTCATGGTAATGGTACGGGCGAATTGCTAGATGAGTTAATTAAGCATTTACCCGCGCCCGAAGAAGTAGTTAAAGAAAGCGACGAAATCAAAGTAGCGATTATCGGTCGCCCGAATGTAGGTAAGTCCAGCTTGCTGAATGCTTTCATCGGCGAAAATCGTAGTATTGTTAGCCCCATTTCTGGCACAACTCGTGATGCGATCGATATGTCGGTGGAGCGCGATGGCAAGAAATACCGTCTGATCGATACTGCGGGTGTGCGTCGTAAAAAGAATATTGATTATGGCATTGAATTTTTTAGCATTAACCGAGCATTTAAGGCGATCGGACGTTCCGATGTAGTTTTACTAGTAATTGATGCCCTAGATGGTGTTACCGATCAAGATCAAAAATTGGCGGGTCGGATTAATGATGAGGGTAAAGCTTGCGTAATTGTGGTCAATAAATGGGATGCGATCGAAAAAGATTCCTACACCATTTACGACTACACGGCTGACGTTAAGAGCCGTCTCATGTTTGTGGAATATGCACCGATTATTTTCGTGAGTGCGCTTACAGGTCAGCGCGTCACCCAAATTCTCGATCGCATCGACATCGCCGCCGAGCAACATAAGCGCCGCGTTCCTACCGCAATCTTAAATGAAGCGCTTAACGAAGCTGTCACATGGCACGCACCACCCACCAGTCGCGGCGGTAAACAGGGCAAGGTCTATTACTGCACCCAAATTTCCGATAGTCCGCCAACGATCATCCTATTTGTGAACGATCCCCATCGTTTCAATGACAACTACAAACGTTACATTGAAAATCAATTCCGCAAAACCCTTGGGTTTGAAGGCACGCCCCTACGATTTATCTGGCGAGGCAAGAAAGATCGCGAAGTCGAAAAGTCGAAAAACTCAGCATTGAGATAAACAAAAGGGACGCTTTGCGTCCCTTTTGTTTTCTTAAGCACTATGACGGTTGCTATGATTCCATTGCTACGATTGAATAAAGCCAGTAGCATGGAGCACTCATGGAAGAGCGATCGCAAGCGCTGCTGAGCTTAGCTAAAGCAAAACTATCAAGACGGATTACCTTTTGGATTTTTATCAGTATTGTCGTCATTGAGGCGATTATTCTGGTTCCGTCCTATTTTCGGCGTGAACAAGAATTGATCAACCAAGTGGAAGAAGTCTCGGCTATTCAAGCGAGATTTTTTTTGCAAACCTCTAAATTGATGAAAACAGAGTCAGAATTTACAGATTTAGCAAAATCGATCAAGCAGGATACGAATATCGCAGGATGGGCGGTAGAAGATGCCAAAGGTCAACGCCTTGCCCAAATGGGCGAAATCGCCCTCCTCTCCGCCGCTGATGTCCGCGATAAGCCGATCGCTCGGATTCGTAGTGCCGATGGCAATCGTTATGATGTTGCATGGAATGGCAACCAAGTTGGTAGCGAGTATGTGCTAATAGTTCGGCACAATGTCGAATTTATTCAGCAAGAGTTAGTTACTTTTGTATGGAGGATTATTGGGTTAGTTGCCATTATTTCCCTATTTGTAACCGCTAGTACCTTAGTGATTTTGGGGGCAATCGTCATTTTGCCAATTTTGAAATTGCGCGAAGATCTTGAACTAGTTGCTGACTCCATTAGTCAAGAACAAATAAATGTGCAATTTCACTCAATGCTTGCCCCACGAACTGATGAATTGGGAGATGTCATGGCAGCCTTTAATCAGATGTATGCCCGAATTATCAAAGAGATATCAGAACGTAAACGCGCTGAAGCTACTATTCAAAAGGAAAAAGATACATCTGAACATTTACTGTTGAACATTCTGCCCTATGCGATCGCCGATCGCCTAAAGCAGGGGGAAAAAATCATTGCCGATGGATTTAATGAAGCCACCGTTTTATTTGCGGATATAGTAAGTTTTACAGAGCTATCCGCAAAAGTTCCGCCAGTTAAATTGGTATGCTTACTGAATGAAATTTTTTCTGAATTTGACGGATTAGCCGAAAAATATGGGCTAGAAAAAATCAAAACTATTGGTGATGCCTATATGGTAGTTGGGGGACTACCCATGTTTCGCCCAGATCATGCCGAGGCGATCGCCGATATGGCGTTAGATATGCAAAAAGTAATAGGTCGCTTTGCTAGCGATCTGGGCGAACCCTTCAAAATTCGGATTGGGATCAATACGGGTCCAGTTGTTGCTGGAGTAATCGGGATTAAGAAATTTATTTATGATTTGTGGGGCGATGCGGTGAATGTTGCTAGCAGAATGGAATCACATGGATTGGCTGATCATATTCAAGTCTCTGGCTCCACCTATGTAATTTTGAAAAATAAATATAATTTTGCTGATCGTGGCAAGATTATGATTAAAGGTAAAGGAGAAATGCAAACTTACTTTTTAATTAATAAGATAATTAACTAAAAACTTGAATTTTAATTGCTCAGACTTCATACAGGAAATGAGCAGATCACTCTCCACAACAACTATGACAACCTTAGAAGAAACTAAATTTGAAGCTTATACCCTAGGAGCCGCAACGTTTGATTTAAGCGGGCTTCCTAAGGAATATTACACTCTTGTAGATGGGAGTAAGAGCATCATTTGGGTACAACCAATTTTTCAAGCGCTAGGGCTAAAGTCATTGTTAGCGGCTTCTTTGCCTGTAGAGAACTTTACCCATGCCATAATCTATGGCAAGGAATATACGGCGGTGGTAATCAAGCAACAGGGAAATTATTTAGCTTTACTGATCGATCCCAACCTTGAACTACCTGATGATCAATTTTTACATTGGGCTTATTATTTTGATGCGACAGCTCTTAAAAATAATCCTAAGTTTCAAGTAATTTAAACTTTTTGAGAGTTGATATTAGAGCATGATTGAGAAAAGATAGGGCTATTGTCCGAGGATGATCGAGAAAAATTATGAATTCTACCTATAAAGCATTTTGGTTAGAAGATGGTGATCTGGTGGTAATTGACCAGACACAACTTCCCTTTTGTTTCGTGACTAAGACTTTAAAAACTAGTGCCGATGCAACGCTTGCGATTCAAGATATGACTGTGCGTGGTGCAGGGGTGATTGGTAATGTTGCGGCGTTTGGCGTGTATTTAGCGGCTAGGGAAAGTAATGGTGATTTAGAAAAAATCAAAACTCTTTCCGCCGTAATTCGTCGCGCTCGTCCGACGGCTGTAAACTTGATGTGGGCTGTCGATCGCATGATTGCAGTACTAGAAAAATCGGCACAACAAAAGCAAGCCCCAAAGCAAGATTTAATAGAAATTGCGCTCAAAGAATCGATCGCCATTGCCGATGAAGATGTCGTTGGCACACGCAATATTGGTAAATATGGTTGTGAATTGATTGAGGCGATCGCCAAGACTAAACCCAAAGGCGAACCTGTAAATATCTTGACCCATTGCAACGCAGGATGGTTAGCGATCGTTGATCGCGGCAGTGCCTTAGCACCAATTTATGAAGCCAGCGATCGCGGTATTAATATTCATGTATGGGTTGACGAAACTCGTCCACGCAATCAAGGAGCAAATCTGACCGCATGGGAACTCGGACAATCCAAGATTCCCCATACACTGATTGCGGACAATACGGGGGGATTATTAATGCAGTATGGCAAGGTCGATCTTTGCATTGTGGGAACCGATCGCACTACCCGTAGTGGTGATGTGGCTAATAAAATTGGTACATATCTCAAAGCTCTAGCTGCCTTTGATAATCATGTTCCATTTTATGTGGCTCTACCAAGTTCCACATTTGATATGCAAATATCGGATGGAGTCAAAGAGATTGCGATCGAGACTCGCAGTGCTGATGAAGTTCTCTATATGCAAGGATTACAGGAGAATGGCGATATTGGCAAAGTAAGAGTCGCTCCATTGGAAACTACAGCATTGAATTATGGATTTGATATTACGCCTGCAAGATTGGTAACTGGCTTGATTACTGAGCGCGGTATTTGTGAAGCTGCGGAAACAGCGATCGCAGGGATGTTTCTTGATCTAATTCCCTAAGATAGAGACGGCTCTGCCGTCTCTATCTTAGATTTTATTGCTTTACAAGTTTTACAGGTTGATCGTCAGCTTGTAGAGTCTTGCCATCTGCTAATAATGTATAGGACTGGGTAGAAGGAAGTGGAGAGGCTTTTTTGCCATTAACCGTTTCTACTTGTGACACTACTTTTCCATTTCTGATGGATACTCTTCCTGTGGTTTTGATGGTTTGCTTTTGACCACTAGTAGAAGTAGCATTGACGAACGCTTCAAATGCGCCATTGGGCTTGATAATCCATTGTCCTGAAATTGATGCTAAACCCTGTTTTTTTGCATCAACTAAGAATTGAGGTGTAAAGACTGTCTTATAGGTTCCTGCAATTTTAACAACCTTGATCTCAGACTGCTTTAGCTTTGTAGAAATAGTTGAATTTTCAGAAGCATAAACTGATTGCCAAGGCTGAAATAGCTCTAAACTGGCGATCGCTGAGAGCGTCATGGTCAATGTGGCGATCGCTCCCAATATTCCCCAACTCCTGTAAGGCTTACTTTGATTGTGATCCTTGATGTGCGACATGGGAACCTCACAAAAACTGTTTATAGGATTAAGTATCTGGGCATAATTAAAAACCAGAGCCAAAACCTGTAGCAATCTCTGTACGTGCGTCACAGGTTTTGAGATCTTATATTTAATTGTGCCTAGCTACTTAGAATAGAGGATCTAAATCTAGATTTATCCTAATCTTTGGAAATCTTCAATTTCTAAGACATCGCCGATCGCTGCCATCGTAAATACATCATCTCGGACTTTAGCCGTAACCTTTACTTTCAACCCCTCTTGCAATATAGCTTCGGGGGCTGGTTGCCAAATCTCATACTGCTCATCAGTATCGGTTACGATCGCCCAAGTTCCTGTGCCAATATCGATATATTCTACGGTTCCGATGATTTGGATATTCATTTATTTTCTGTAGTAATTTTCAAAACCTAAAGTGGGGGTGCAAAGCACCCCCACTTTAGGTTTATATGTTAGAAGTTTCTGATTTAATCGATAGATAGGCAAACCCAAAACAAAGTAGTGAGTTGACACTGAGAAACGCGATCGCAGGCAGTCCATCACCAATCCACATCATCTTTGGTGCAAGCACTGCACTGGTTGCTAAGCAAGCAGAAGTACCAATCGCTGAACCGATCGCAAACCATTTCCATTGGGGATGTCCAAGCAGAATCAGCAATAAGCCTAGGGGCAGTAATACACTTGCCGTAATCGGATTAAGTGCATTGGTATTAGAGAACGCATTCCCTAATTCGGGTAAAGAACTTCCCGCTACACGGAAAGGAAGTTGGGTAATGTCAAATAAATAGAATCCTCGCAAAAAGAATAGCCCTGCACCACCAAAGAAAACTCCATTAGAAAATGACCAATTCCAACGGAAAGGGAACCATCGATTAAGTAGCCACGCTAATAGATAGGAGCCAATCACCATAATTAGTTTAGGAATTAAAGCGATCGCTCCACCATCAACCCAAAAACGTGGACTCAAGTATCCATTGTCTCGCGCCCATCGCAAGAAATCAGGAATTCCTAATTGACCTTGAGAAGCGATATTTACTGCGGCGGACGCGTTCAAATGCCCTGCTCCGTAATAGTTCAAAGTATCATCAGTGACTTTACGCGAAGACTGTTTGAGAACTTGTAAAACCTTTTCAGGATCTTTCACCCCTGATGCTTCGATCAGAGCCACGACACCAGAAACATGAGGGGCTGCCATGCTAGTTCCTTGGAAAGAACTAAATACAGATTGCTTGGTTCTAGGATCAATCGTATTTTGCAAAATGCCGCCAGAAGTATCACCCTTTTCGCCATTTTTACCCCTTGCGATTGCGCCCCCAGGAGCCGCTACATCGATACCTGCACCATAGTTAGAATAGGGGGCTTTTTCGCCAGTAGAACCTGTGGCGGATACCGCAATTACTTTAGGATAGCGGGCTGGGTAAAAAGCGGCATTGCGGTTGGAATTGCCTGCCGCCGCAACGATAACCACACCTTTTTTGTAGGCATAGTCGATCGCTTCCTGCATCAGCTTGCTCTCACCACCACCACCAAGGCTCATATTGATCACATTTGCGCCATTGTCCGCCGCAAAGATAATCGCTTCGGCAATGTCGGAGATCGTGCCACCCCCTGAAGCAGCTAGTACTTTAAGCGGCATGATATTAGCTTCGTAGGCAATGCCAGCTACACCAAAATTATTATTTGTGGATTGGGCGATCGTTCCTGCAACGTGGGTTCCATGTCCATTGTCATCGCTAGCATCTTCGCGATCGTTTACAAAGTCATAACCCTTGACAAAATTAGTGTTTTTGAGATCATCAACTTTGCTCACACCTGTATCGATGACTGCAACTGTGATGCCTTTGCCTTTGGTCTTCTGCCAAGCCTTTTCTACTTCGATCGCTTTTAAGTTCCATTGATCCTTGTACATCGGATCATTGGGAGTTGTGCCACCACCAATAAAGTCCATCGAATAGACATAATTAGCTTCGACATATTCAGTCAAGCTGCGGAGTTCTTCTGACTGTTTGAGCTTCTCAAGGACTTGAGCATCACCTTTAACGATGTAAAGATTGTTTGACTTGGAGAAGGGACTATTGAATTTTGGCTCAATTCCATATTTTGAGGCGATCGCCTTCAGTTCGAGATCTACTTGTTCCGATGACAAGTCATTGCGAAAATTCAATACCATCGAGTCATACTTGCCTTGGACTGCTAAACCCTGATAGGTCGAGAGCGCCCAAAATAAGCCTGCAAAAAACAAGCATGTGAGCAGAAATTTTTTCATAATCCTAAGCCATTAATCTCCAGTCCTCGATAGCTTTTCAGATATCAGGACAGGTGACGCTTTGCGTCGCCTGTCCTGATATTTATTTTAACTATTCCCTTTTTGCTTACGACAGCGATCGCTACAATATTTAACCTCATCCCAGCATCTCTCCCATTTTTTGCGCCATGTAAAGGGCTTGCCGCAAACTACACAGTCTTTGCTAGGTAAAAAAGATTTATTGCCTTTATGAGCCATATTAGTGAAAATTTTTATGGGTGTTAGTTTTGACTTACTCCCTTCCCGCTGTAAGGCATGGTAAAATATGAAATAAAAAGACAGTAAAAAAATGAACCAAAACGAAGCGCTTCTGAACAAGCCGTTAGATCTCAAAGATTGGCAGAAGCAGTTCAATCGACATCAACAAG
>NZ_NDHW01000062.1 GCF_002251945.1 Pseudanabaena sp. SR411 | reverse complement strand
TATAGCAAAGCAAGTTTTGCTTAGGACATAAAACCCCAGAATCGAGTGGCGGCGCGAAGCGCCGCCACTCGATTCTGGGGTTTTGGTTTGTACTAGCTAACTCTTGTTTTGCTATAAATTAAATCGCAAAACCCTTAAAGTAGTAAAACCCTCCCATCGTAAAAGATTAAGTTAACGTGAGTTCGATATAGCCATTTGTGCCATGCTTCGCACGGCACAAATGGCAGAAAATGGTAAGAATCGCTTAGCGTTTCTTACCATTTTCTGCTTTCGACGAACTGACGTTAAGTTAAATGATTATAGAATTTGATTGTGTAATTCACAGCCTATAAAATTGGTTTATCATTGATAAAAAACAGGCTAAAATTAGACTAGCTAATTTTTGTTATAATTCGCTACTACCTAGCCAATTAAACGCCAAGGAATTTAGCCAAATCCTATAGTTACGTTTTTACAAATATACATTCATGAATTAACGCATTATGTCTACATCAGTAACATCTCAAGAGTCCCCAGTTGCTCAAGACCGCATTATCTTTTTTGACACCACCTTACGCGATGGCGAACAGTCCCCAGGCGCAACTCTGAACGTGGAGCAAAAATTGCTAATCGCGCAGCAACTGGCTCGACTTGGTGTAGACATTATCGAGGCTGGGTTTCCCTTTGCTAGTAAAGGCGATTTTCATGCTGTCCAAGAAATTGCTAAGCTCGTTGGTACGGAAAATGGCCCCACAATCTGCGGTTTAGCGCGTGCCACCAGATCGGATATTGAAGCGGCTGCCGAAGCGGTCAAACCTGCGGCAAAAGGTCGTATTCATACTTTTCTTGCCACCTCCGATATTCACTTGGAATATAAGCTCCGCAAAACTCGCGCTGAAGTTTTGGCGATCGTGCCAGACATGGTTGCCTATGCCAGATCTAAAGTTGCAGATGTCGAGTTTTCCCCTGAAGATGCTGGACGCTCTGATCCTGAGTTTCTTTATCAAGTCTTAGAAGCAGCGATCGCCGCAGGAGCCTCGACGGTAAATATTCCTGACACCGTGGGCTATTTAACACCATCTGAGTTTGGAGCTTTAATCAAGGGTATTAAAGACAATGTGCGAAATATTGATCAAGCGATAATTTCTGTACATGGTCATAATGATCTTGGCTTAGCGGTTGCCAACTTCCTTGAAGCCGCCAAAAATGGGGCGCGTCAAATGGAATGCACAATCAACGGGATCGGTGAACGGGCAGGTAATGCCGCTCTCGAAGAATTGGTGATGGCGTTGCATGTGCGCCGCACCTATTTCAATAGCTTCCTCGGTCGTCCAGCCGAATCAACTGCTCCACTCTGCAATATTGATACAAGGCAGATTTATAAAACTTCGCGCCTTGTGTCTAATCTCACAGGCATGTTGGTGCAACCCAATAAAGCGATCGTGGGTGCAAATGCCTTTGCCCATGAGTCAGGTATCCATCAAGATGGAGTATTAAAAAATCGTCTCACCTACGAAATCATGGATGCTCAGTCCATCGGCTTAACCGATAACTTGATCGTGCTTGGTAAACTTTCGGGACGTAATGCTTTGAGTTCTCGACTCAAAGAGCTTGGCTTTGAGCTTTCAGAACAAGAACTTAATGCTGCCTTTGTGCGCTTTAAGGAACTTGCTGATAAGAAACGCGAGATTAGCGATCGCGACTTAGAGGCGATCGTCAACGACGAGATTCGTCATGCACCCGAAGCATTCAAGCTTGATCATGTACAAGTAAGCTGTGGCGATCGCGCCATTCCTACAGCAACAATTACGATCATCATGCCCAATGGAGAAGAAATTACCGATGCGTCAGTGGGAACTGGTCCTGTTGATGCGATTTACAAAGCGATTAATCGCATTGTAGATGTCCCGAATCAGTTGATCGAGTACTCCGTCCAGTCCGTTACCGCAGGTATCGATGCCCTCGGCGAAGTTACAATTCGCCTCAAGCATCCTGATGTCGGCACTCTCTCTGGACATTCCGCCAACACCGATATTATTGTTGCCTCGGCGAGAGCCTATCTCAGTGCTTTGAACAAGCTCTACTTTGCGCTTCAAACACCGAATACAAAAATAAGCGATCGCGACAAACTCAAAAAAGAGGCAGCTTTATAAACAAAAAAAACGGCGCAAAGCGCCGTTTTTTTTGTTTATAAAGCTTGCAAAGCCAGATGAAATGCGGTGATCGATTTGGCATCCAAACTAGTATCGGCACTCTGCGATCGCAACAACGCTTCTATCTCTTCACGGCTCAATAACACAACTTCTATCTCTTCATCTTCATCTTGAGCAGGAGGATGTTCTAGCTTCTCCAGCCCTTGAGCTAGATATGCATGAATAATCTCATCAGAATAACCTGGGCAAATATAGAAACCTCCTAAATATTGCCATTGGCTAGCTCGATAGCCTGTTTCTTCTTCAATTTCGCGCTTGATTGTTACATCATGATCTTCACCAACTTCCAAAGTTCCCGCAGGAAATTCTAATAAATAGCGCTGAATTGCAAATCGATATTGCTTAACTAACACGAATTTGCCATCGTCTGTCACAGGAACCGCCATTCCTGCCCCCGGATGCTTAATGTAGGCATATTCACCTGTTACGCCATGGGGTAACTTGATGCGATCAACATGGAAGGAAAATTTGCGACCTTGATAGCTGAGACGATTTTGTAAAATTTCTGAGGCTGTAGGATCTGACATGGATATTTTTGTTAACTAATTTCAGCACATTTTGTCACAAGATAAGAAGCCACGCTTCGTGTCGCAGCAATCCTAAATGGGTTGTGAGAGTGCTCCCCGAAGGGGAGCACTCTCACAACCCTCCAAATCTTACAACTCATTACCCAAAAAGATGAAGGCGGCGCTTTGCGCCGCCTTCATCTTTTTGGGTTTTATGTTCTAGGCAAAACTTACTTTGCTATATACTTTTTTCTGACTCAAGCAATTAGCCAACAAGTGAGCGCCGCCGCGATCGCATCGGCGGCATCATCAGGACGGGGAATTGCATCAAGACTAAGTTCCCGTTTCACTGCTTCCTGCACATCATTTTTATCCGCATTGCCATGACCAGTGAGAGCTTGCTTGATTTGTGGTGGTGAGAACTCAATCGGTTCAATATTGTGTTGATTAAGAACTAATACGATTACGCCTCTAGCTTGAGCCACATTTACCAAGTTTCCCATTCGATAAAAGAATAGCTTCTCCATTCCCACCACTTGCGGTTGGAACTGCTCGATCAGCGTATGCATATCTTCGTAAATAGTCTTAAGGCGATCGCCGATTGGTGTTTGCTTCGGTGTCACGATAGTGCCAAATTCCAATAGTTTTGGGGAGGCAGGTTTCTCAACCTCAATCAAACCAAATCCGACAATTGCTAACCCTGGGTCAATTCCTAAAATTTTCATGCAAGCGATCCTAGCACTCAATTGTCTACCCAAACCAAAAGAGAGTAGCAGTACGAAGCGCCGCTACTCTCTTTTGGTTTAGGTGCAAAGCGCTGTAACATTGCTTTTATAGAGATTTTTGTAGAGATTTGGGTGAATTCAATGGCGATCGCATTACCGAAAAAAATCATGCTGCTTGGCTCTGGCGAACTAGGTAAGGAGGTGGTGATTGCCTCGCAAAGACTCGGTAATACAGTGATTGCGGTTGATCGCTATGACAACGCCCCTGCGATGCAAGTTGCCGATTATCGCGAAGTGATCTCCATGTTGGACGGTGATGCTCTCGAAGCCGTTATCAAAAAATATCAACCCGATCTGATCGTGCCAGAAGTGGAAGCAATCCGTACTGAGAAACTACTCGAACTAGAAGCGCAGGGTTACACTATCATTCCCACGGCAGCCGCTACCAACTTTACGATGAACCGTGATCGCATTCGTGATTTAGCCAGCCATGAATTGGGCTTACGCACTGCCAAATATGCCTATGCTAAAAGCCTCGACGAACTAAAAACTGTCGCCGCCGAGATTGGTTTCCCAAATGTAATTAAACCCGTTATGTCCTCCTCTGGTAAAGGGCAATCCGTTGTCAATTCTGCCGAAGAACTGGAAACAGCATGGAATTATGCGATCGCAGGCGGGCGGGGTGATACAGCTAAAATCATCATCGAAGAATTTATCAATTTTGAAGTCGAAATTACTCTGTTAACCATCCGTCAGTGGCAAGGAGAGACGCTATTTTGTGAAGCGATCGGGCATCGTCAGGAACGAGGTGACTATCAAGAATCATGGCAACCTGTCGGCTTAACCTCTACCCAAGTCAAGGATGCACAGGACATCGCCCGCAAAGTCACCGATAAACTCGGCGGCGCAGGTATTTTCGGCGTAGAATTTTTTATCACCAAAGATGAAGTAATTTTCTCGGAACTTTCCCCCCGTCCTCACGACACGGGCATGGTGACTCTCATCTCCCAAAACCTCAACGAGTTTGAGATCCATTTACGCGCAATTTTAGGCTTACCGATGCCCTCGATTGAATTACTCAGTCCGTCCGCTAGTGCTGTCATTCTTGCTAGCGAAACCAGCAAAAATATTTCCTTTACATGCGTAGCGGAAGCCCTTGCGATTCCTAACACCGATCTGCGTTTATTTGGCAAACCCGATTCCCGTCCCTACCGCCGCATGGGTATCGCTCTCGCTAAAGGCAAAGATGTCACCGAAGCCCGTCAAAGAGCCACTGAAGCCGCCGCCAAAGTCCAAATTATTTATTAGGTTATAGCGATCGCCATTAATCACAATTAAATTTTGAAGATACATGGAGTATCTAAAAACTTAACCTGAGATGGTTTTGATATATCTGCAAGGCTTTTAAGCTATAATGGCAGAGTGTTTTTGAGTCTTGGCTCAAAACACATCCTAAAACACTATCAAGAGCGCTAAAAAGTTTTTTGTAACTTTTTTCATAGCCATCTTGCAAGCGACATAATTTCTGGAGTTGTTTACCTTCATGCCTGAGATCGTTACAGAAACTTACAATGCCAATCAGATCCAAGTACTTGAGGGTCTAGAAGCAGTTCGTAAACGACCTGGGATGTATATCGGCACAACTGGGCCAAAAGGATTACATCACCTCGTTTTTGAGGTCGTTGACAACAGCGTAGACGAAGCCCTTGCAGGACATTGCGATCGCATTTTAGTTGAGCTTCTGCCCGATGGCTCTGTACAAGTCTCCGATAATGGGCGCGGCATCCCCATTGACATTCACCCCAAAACTGGTAAATCAGCCCTCGAAACTGTACTAACTGTTCTCCACGCTGGTGGTAAATTCGGTGATGGCGGCTATAAAGTATCAGGCGGTTTACACGGTGTTGGTATCTCCGTAGTTAATGCCCTATCGGAATGGGTGGAGGTCTCGGTATGGCGATTGGATACAGTTTATACCCAAAGATATGAGCGTGGTTTTCCTGTTAGCGATCTCATCCCTAGCAAGAGTCAGGAAACAAGGCGCGGTACACAGGTACGTTTCAAGCCTGATCCGCAAATCTTTACTACTCAAACTGATTTTGAATATGACATTCTCGCTAGTCGCCTCAAAGAGCTTGCCTACCTCAATGCTGGCGTAAAAATCGAATATTGCGATCGCCGTGGTGCAGAACTTCGCACCGATATCTATTGTTATGAAGGTGGTATTCGCGAATACGTCGCCTACATGACCCGCGACAAGGAACCGATTCACCCTGACATTATCTATGTGAATGGTGAGCGCGATAATGTAGCGGTGGAAGTCGCTTTGCAATGGTGTATTGACTCCTACAACGACAATGTTCTCGGCTTTGCGAATAACATCCGCACCATCGATGGTGGTACACACCTTGAGGGTCTAAAGACTGTCCTCACCCGCACAATGAATGCCACGGCGCGTAAGCTGAAAAAGCTCAAAGATGGCGACTCAAATCTGGCTGGTGAAAACGTCCGTGAAGGTTTAACGGCAGTGATTTCGGTTAAAGTTGCCGATCCAGAATTTGAAGGTCAAACTAAAACCAAACTAGGCAATACTGAAGTCAGAGGTATCGTTGATTCGTTCGTGGGTGAAGTTCTCAATGAATATCTTGAGTTTCATCCTGCGGTGGCGACTTCGATTATTGAGAAAGCACTACAAGCCTTTAATGCTGCGGAAGCCGCCCGTCGCGCCCGTGAGCTAGTCCGCCGTAAATCCGCTCTAGAGTCTTCGACCTTACCTGGAAAGCTTGCCGATTGCAGTTCTCGCGATCCCAAAGAATCCGAGATCTTCATCGTTGAGGGAGATTCCGCAGGTGGCTCGGCAAAACAAGGACGCGATCGCCATTATCAGGCAATCCTTCCATTGCGCGGTAAAGTTCTCAACATCGAGAGAGCCGATGATAGCAAGATTTATAAAAACAATGAAATCCAAGCACTGATTACTGGCTGTGGGCTGGGGATTAAAGGTGAAGACTTTAATGAGTCCCAACTGCGTTATCACAAAATCATTCTTCTTGCTGATGCGGACGTTGACGGAGCGCACATTCGGACATTGTTGCTGACATTCTTTTATCGCTATCAGCGAGAATTGCTTGATCGCGGTTTTATTTATATCGGTTGTCCTCCACTATATAAATTAGAGCGTGGTAAAACCGCTCAGTACTGCTACAGCGATAACGACTTACAAAAATTAATTGCCACCTTCCCTCCCAATGCGAACTACAACATTCAGCGCTTTAAAGGTTTAGGCGAGATGATGCCACAGCAGCTCTGGGAAACGACCATGAACCCTGCCACGCGATCGCTTAAACGTCTCACCATCGAAGATGCTGCCGAAGCCGATCGCATTTTCACAATTTTGATGGGCGATAAAGTTGCGCCGCGCCGTGAGTTTATTGAAACCTATGGTTCCAAACTAGGACTTGCGGACTTGGATATCTAAATAAAAAAGGCGGCGCACTGCGCCGCCTTTTTTATGATTGTTGATTGACAAATTCTCGAAAAGTTTGTGTAGAATCTCGACGCTGATATTGATAGTTCTGTAATAACTGTTCGATTAGAGCAGGTAAATTTTTAGCATCATAATCTGTATAGATCTCTCTACCAAAATTAGAATCACCATCACCTACATAAACTCTATAGGTTTCAGTATTAATTCCGCCCATCCCAACCACCGCAATATCACTAGGATGATGCTGAGCGCAGGACTTTTCACAGCCAGAAAAATGGATATTAATTGGGTGATCGAGTTGAATGCAGTTTTCTAAATAAGCGGCTACTTGCTTAGCATCAGCTTGCGTGTCTGTATGTGCTGATTTACATCCTTTATAACCAGAACAAGCAGCGATCGCAGCATAGGGATGATTAGCCAAAATATACAATCCTAAATTCAAGATCTCTTGCTTTACTTTCTCAAGATCAGCTTTCGCAATATCCGTAATCAACAGGTTTTGCCAAGGAGTTAACCGCAAAGCTCCACCACCATATTGTTTCGCAAGATTACTTAGACCAGTGAGTTGCTGCGAAGTTAACCTTCCCAATGGAACAACCACACCGATATAGAAAAGTCCTGATTGTTTTTGAGAATGAATCCCTAAATGCTCATAAACCTCCAACGATCTTGTTCCCCTCTCCCCTAATGGGAGAGGGGCTAGGGGTGAGGGTCTTAATGCGTAACCTAATTTCTTTGTAACCAGAGCAAGATACTTTTCCACACCCCAATCATGCAGTAATTCTCGTAATCTAGGAGGACGCGATCGCGAATGAGTTTTCTGCTCTAGCTTTTGCTCTGTATATTGCCGATAAACTTCTGTTAGAGCCGCAAGAACCTCTAAGACTTGTTTCTGAGGGACTAAAACACCGACTGGTGCTGGTGAATCACCGCGATCGCCTAAGCCTAAATGCAAATCAAAATAAATCTCGCCATTAATTTCAGTAGCTACTAAACAAATATCATTGGGGCGATCGCTAACTCTAATTGCTTCACTGCCATCAAAACAAATGCTGAATTTATTTGAGAGAATCGCTAATTCGGGATGCTGTAATAGATAGAAGTTCCATGCTTTAACCAATGGAATTGTATTGATTTTTGCGTGGGCATCAATCCCAGCGCTAGGACTCGCCATCATATTCCGCAAGCCATCAGTGCTTTCGTTACTAGAAGCAAGTCCATAATCTTGCAGATCTAGAAGTGCTTCCTTGGTTAGAGCCTGACTGGTGCGGATTTGCAGATTAGCGCGATTAGTAATTTGGATTTCGCCATTACCAAATTTATTAACGACCGCTGTGAGAACTTCGCATTGCGTAGAAGTAATTAATCCCGCAGGTAAACGGATACGCGAAAGAATGCCGTCTTGAGCAGTGGCGGCATTAAAGAGGCTGGGACAAATAGCTGTAGTAGATTGCAATTGAGAAAATTCCAAAAAAAATAATCACATTGAAAAGGCGCGTTGCACCTTCTCAATGTCTATAAACTTAGCGCCGCTTCAATTTGCGATCGCTCTAAAGATTGACCGATAAATACCAAACGAGTTTGACGTTTCTCATCACTAGTCCACAGGCGATCATAGGAAGTCTCAAGGCGATCTCCTACGCCTTGTAAAACCATTCGCATCGGCTTATTCGGGACATTCACAAAGCCCTTAATCCGATAGATCTCTTGATCAGCGATCGCTTGTTTCAGCGATGTTAATAACTGAGTCGGCTCAAAAGCGCGATCGGTAACGATATTGATCGAATTAATATCATCATCATGTTCATGCTCTTCTTCAGAATCATGATGGCTAGGACGAGAATCTAAATTATCCTCAACCGCCGCATTGAAGCCCAATAGAATCTCAGAGCTAATTTTGCCTTCATCACAAGCAATTACCTTAACGCCATCGCGCAATTCTTGCTTGAGCCATGAATGCACTTTATTTTGAGCGTCAGCATCCACCAAATCAGTTTTCGTTAATAAAACCAAATCGGCACAGGCTAACTGATCTTCAAATAGTTCTTCAATGGGAGTTTCATGATCGAGATTGGGATCTTGTTGGCGCTGAGAATTTAAAGCCTCAAGATCGCTCACCAGTCTGCCACTAGCAACTGCCTCACAATCAACCACCGTAATTACGCCATCAACCGTCGCGCCATTGCGAATCTCTTGCCAACGGAAGGCTTGGATTAGGGGTTTGGGTAATGCTAAGCCAGAGGTTTCGATGAGGATACAGTCGATGCGATCGCGTCTTTTTAGAAGTTCCTGCATCGTTGGCAAGAATTCCTCTTGAACCGTGCAGCACAGACAGCCATTGGTCAATTCCACAATGTTGGGTTTAACCTCTGTGCCATCTTCATCGCAGACGCGACAAGAACGCAGCAAGTCTCCGTCAATACCAATCTCACCAAATTCATTCACAAGCACAGCAATGCGCCGACCTTGATTGTTTTGTAACTGTTCCCTAATTAGGGTGGTTTTGCCACTACCTAAAAAGCCAGTAATCACCGTTACAGGTATTTTCGCTGCCATAATTATCTCTAAAATCTCCTTTAAAAAATTCCCAAAGCTCTACATGGTAGAAATTCAAAATTAGGAGCAGTTCATGAACTGCTCCTAATTTTTGAAAATTATCTAGCCCTTAGGCATAGGGAAAATCAGGGATGAAAGATTAGAGGCTAAAAATGTAGCACCGATTCCACAAATGACTAAGCCTGCTGATTTGAGGCTAGGCGATACTTGAGAGAAATCACCCTTAAGGACTTTCTGACCAACTAAGAAAGCAGAACCCGAAATAACTAGTTGAATTAAGGTAAACCCAACTAAATAGGAGACTAACGCGGTAGTCTGTGCGCCAAAAATTGCTTCCCCATAGGCATGACCATGAAACAGTCCTGAGACTGTGGATAAAGCAATCATCACTAATGCATTAGGGCTAGTTTTGGTGGTTAGAAAAATGCCAAATAGCAAAATTGAACCTGGAACCACTAGCTCGACTACGGGCAAATTAACACCCATGAGGTGAAGTCCAGTGCCAAGCATTGCCGATAAAACAAAGGATAGGGGAATTAAGAAACCTTGAGGCTTGAGTGCTGCAAATAAACCGACAGCCACAATAAAAGCAAGGTGGTCAAGCCCAATTACAGGGTGAGCCAATCCTGACATGAAGCCTTCAAAAAAGTTACTAGGAACTCGTCCGCCCATCGGATGGTGTGCTGATGCGGGGTTAGCAAACACCAAAAAGCTAAAACCAAAGGCGATCGCCAAAGCTCTAGACTGGATTGACGAGAAAATCTTAGACAAATTCATACTCTGTAACTCGCAGATATAAACAAATTAAACTAGTTCTAGCGGGCATCCTGACTTTAGCGGCTATATATTTAGCTAACAGCTTTTACAGTTGCGGTACAGCGTTGGACTTTCACCAAACTTTCCCCATCTTTTAAATTAAGCAAATACAAATAATCTACTTAATTTCACTTTTTAACGGCTGATCCCCGTTAAAACTAGAACAGCTTTATGACTCTACAATAATTCGCAGACCTTATGAGCAAATCTTCACAGATTGACAAAGTTGGAGAGCGGATATAAAGCTTTTTGCTCAATCATTGAACATATAGCAACGCAAGAGATAGCTCGGACAAATCAAACCCCAAAAGATAAGTGGCGGCGCGAAGCGCCGCCACTCATCTTTTGGTAAGCAAAACTTACATTGCTAAATAATTCCATCAGCAGCCATTTCTTCGCGGGTGTAATTAATTGAAAAATCCAAGAAAAACCCATAAAGCTCAATCTCAGCAACCGCAGGGAAAAGCCGTAAAGTACTGATACCTAAATTTTTAGGATTATCTGCTAGCCAACCAAAGGCTTCCTTAGTATGTGCGCGCACGATTAAGACTTCTCCCTCAGAATTATGGCTAAGAGATAGCTCTGCATCCCCTGGTCTTAAATACATTTCACTATAAATCTGTCCTAGCATTCGCCACTGTTGTCGCCAATAGGTCATCCCCTGCCTCTCATGCTCGATCGCATATTCTGCTAGAGGTGCAATATTTCGCCAAGTAATATCTTCCCTTTGAAAAATTAGACGTAGTTCACTAATAGCTTGTTCACATTCATCTTCAAACTTGAGTAATGGAATCGGATCGGCTAGACGACGTGGTGTTTTTCCTAAAGTCATCAGTGATTGAATGACAGTTGATTCAATCTGGCTAGATAGCTGCTCTTTTGCCTTTTGAGTTTGCCAAATCACACCTTGTTCAGTGGTGGCATACAATGCGGGCAGACGATTTAGCACGTATGCACATACATCATCAATCCCAACCTTACGGGGCAGAACATTTGCCATATGGGTCAATTGATTTTTTATTTCTTGCTTTGCTAAATCTTCTAAAACATTGGTTAGGAAATAAGAAGCAGAAAGAATATACGATGTAAGTTCAGGATTGGGTAATTCAATATTATTATGCCAATCACGATGCTCATGCTGATGAGATTCTTTGCGGTGTAAATAGCCTTTAATATCTCGCAATCGATGGCGATCGTTAATACTTAAACTTGCATATTCTGGGGTGTGACTAACTAAAGTAAGTGCTTCCTGAAAAGCTTGTGGCACATCTTGCCATTGCAAAGCAGACTTACTCAAAAGTTTTTGTAACCTTGCCAGAATATGAGCAGGGGTTTCAACTTTACTAGCCGCAATTTTGGTCGATTTTCGCAAAGGATCACGCTTTACGCCTAGCAGAGCCTGCTGCACTGCGCTGACAATCTGGTGCTGTAGTTCATTGTGGGCGCGTTTACGTTGTTGCAGCCATCCTCGACTGGTACTTGCATAGAGTACTGGCAATCGATTGAGTGCAAAGGCGGCGACCTCGCTGAGGTTAATCGCTTCGCGAGCGGCGGGGCTGAGGTGCTTGATTTGTTCTTGCACCTCTACAACAACGATTTCCTCAAGGACATTTTTGAGGCTAGTCATAGGTTTTACTACGAGAAATTTTAAGTTTGATAGCCTGTATAAATATTAATTTCAGTATTTATCGTTATTCAATCAGTATTCAATTGATGAATAATTTATAGTAATTTGCGATCGGATAAATAATTAGATTTTATTGAACGTATTACAAAAAAATACTTTCAACAAAATACATCTATCCCCTTCAGCATAAAGTACTGTGATTAGTCATTTATAGCTATCGCCACTTGATATTAGGACAAATCCAAACCCAAGAAGCGAATAGCGGCGAGAGGCGCTGCCATTCATCTTCTGGATTTTGCTTCCTAAATCAATACTGGCGACAGCTATATTAGGTTGATTTAAATGATTTTTTTAAGACAATTAAACTGAGTTATTAAAATACATCTAGCTACTAACTTGCCCAAATTTATAGCACTTTATCGCAATCTTTAAAAATCCCGAAAAGTAGAGATTGGCTCACTTCGCCCAAACCCTCACGATTGGTCTAAGGAGAATTATCAAAAATTGTCATTTGTGATTCTTTAGGTAAATCTTGAGCCGCTTTTAAGGATGACTTTGGTGCGCGATCGCTTGATTGACTATTTGTTTTAGTCGATCCACCTGATCTCAAGCCCGTAGCAATGTGACTATTTTTAGCAATTTGTTCTAAAACTTGCTTAGCGCGGCTAATTACACTGGCTGGTAACCCTGCTAAGCGCCCCACTTCAATACCGTATGAACGATCTGCTCCGCCTTCTTGGACTTGATGTAAGAAAATGATTTCATCTTCTAGTTCTTTGACCGTAACTTGGAAATTGGCAACATTGGGAAGCAGACTCGCGAGTTCATTGAGTTCATGGTAATGGGTAGCAAAAATACCGCGTGCTTTGATTTTATTGGCGATATATTCAGCAACTGACCAAGCGATCGCCATGCCATCAAAGGTGGAAGTACCACGCCCAATTTCATCAAGTAATACCAGAGAATGATCTTTAGCATGATTGAGAATATTAGCGGTTTCATTCATTTCCACCATGAAAGTGGATTGACCTGTGGCAAGATCATCGACTGCACCAACGCGAGTAAAGATGCGATCGCATACCCCTAAAGTCGCCGACTCCGCAGGGACAAAGCTGCCTACTTGCGCCATTAATTGAATTAGTCCTACTTGCCGCAAATAGATACTTTTGCCGCTCATATTTGGTCCTGTTAAGACGATTAAATCTGGGCAGTCTGGATTCTGGACTTCATGACCTAAATAGGTAGAATTAGGAACAAAGAAACCTGCGGGGAGAGACTGCTCAACCACGGGATGACGACCGTTGTGAATGGTGATCGCGCGATCGCTGGTAATTTGGGGACGACAATAGTTATAGGTTACGGCAACCTCGGCGAGACTACATAACACATCGGCGGCGGCGAGGGCTGTGGCGAGGGTTCGCATCGGTTCGATATGTTTAGCAGTAAGTAACCTTAACTCCACAAACAGATCATATTCCAATTGCTTAAGTTCACTATCGGAATTAAGAATCCTTGTTTCTCGCTCTTTGAGTTCAGGTGTAATATAACGCTCTTCATTAGTCAGGGTTTGCTTACGGATGTAATCAGCAGGGGCTTGTTCACTCTTGCCACGAGAGATACTGATGTAATAGCCAAAAGCTTTATTAAAGCCAACTTTGAGCGTATTAATGCCTGTACGTTCCTTTTCCTGCTTCTCAAATGTTGCTAGCCACTCTACATCATCTCGACTTTGTTGGCGAAGGCGATCGAGTTGTTCATTTACTCCCGAACGAATAATATTGCCTTCGGTAATATAAATTGGCGGTTCTTCAACGAGAGTTTTTTGTAATTGATCCCCCAGTTGTAGAAGTTCCGATGGTACGGACTGCAAAGCTTTTAAGTAGCGCGAATTGGATCTCGCCACCACATCCGCAACATCACGCATCCTTTCTAGTGATACTGCGACAGCAATTAAATCGCGTCCATTTGCCGTACCTGCACCAATCCTGCTGCATAAGCGCTCAATGTCATAGATTTGACTCAGACAACTTCTTAAATTCTTGCGTAGAGAATGTTGTTTCAGAAGTTCTGTAATTGTATCGAGACGTTCATTGATCGCGTTGATATCCTTAAGTGGTTGCAATAACCAACGGCGCAAGGCTCGGCTACCCATGCCTGTGGTGGTTTTATCTAGCGCCCATAGCAGTGAACTATAGTAAGTGCCGTCACGCACAGTTTGCGTAATTTCGAGATTGCGGCGCGTTTGATTATCCAGAATTAAGAAGTCAGCGATCGCATAGGTGGAAATCCCTTGCAATGGCATCTTCACACTTTTTTGAGTGGATTCCAGATATTCTAAAATACCTCCTGCGGCTCTAATTGCTAGAGGTAAAGACTTACAGCCAAAGCCCTCAAGCGATCGCACTCTAAAGGTATCGAGAATCCTCTGTTTAGCTTCAGCTAATGCAAAGGCAGATTGCGATCGCGGTGTGTAGCAAAAACTCTCAGGTAAGGCGCTATAGGGTTCAGGTAAACTCGATTGCTTTATTGGCGAAATTCCTTCCCAAAAAGCTTGCGGCTTCTCTGCCTTATAACCGCGAAATAATTGGGGATTAGGGACATCAATGGGAATGAGAACTTCCGCAGGTTGTAAGCGTAATAGTTCTTGAATTAAATGCTCAGTACTATTTAACTGGGTGACGGAAAACTCTCCTGTGGAAATATCAGTATAGGCTAAGCCCCAATTTTCGCCCCCATTAGCGATCGCCACCAAAAAATTATTTTTCTTCGTCGCCAGCATTCCCTCTTCGATCACGGTTCCCGGGGTAATTACCCTTGTGACTTCGCGCCTTACTAGACCTTGTGCTTCTGAAGCTGCTTCCATCTGATCGCAAACGGCGATCGAGTAGCCTTTTTCAACTAACTGATTAGCATAGCGATCAAGGGCATGGTGCGGAATTCCTGCCATGGCGATGCGCCCGATCGCCTTACCACCGTCACGCCCTGTTAGCACTAATTCCAATTCCCGCGAAATTAGTTCTGCATCCTCGAAAAATGCTTCAAAAAAATCTCCCAACCGATACAACATCACGGCATGGGGATACTGCTCTTTCATTTCGATATAGTGCTGCATCATTGGTGTGAGGGCAGCACGATTAACTAGAGCCGACGATAGAGCTAGTTCAGCCATTCAAATTTCGATCTTGAAACAATGTAACCAAACTATTGTAAACGCCATTTTGTCTTTGTATAGCTGTCGCCAGTCTTGTTAAGACGCAAACCCAGAAGACGAGTTGCGGCGCTTCGCGCCGCAACTCGTCTTCTGGGTTGTGATTTGTCCTAACACAAATGGTGACAGCTCTATAGCGGCGATCTTGCAATCGCCTATATCTAGCTATACCCTATAATCAAAAGGTAACTATTTATGGTTTGGATCTAGGTGGCACTTAAGTTTAAATTTGCGATCGTCTCCGATTTGCATATCGCATTGCCCCATACGATTTGGCAGCATCCTGCACGATTTCATCTTGTTGAGTACAGCATCTCCGCATTTGAAGAAGTACTGTCACACCTTGCTAGTCTAGATTTAGACTTTCTACTTTTACCAGGGGATCTCACACAGCATGGAGAACCAGATAACCATCAATGGTTATCGGAGCGACTCGCGAAACTTCCTTATCCCGTCTATGTGATTGCGGGAAACCATGACGTACCAAGGATCGATACCTTTGATAAATTCTCTCCTCACTATACTAGGTTTGGCTTTGAGCATGGACCTAGCGAACCAAATAAACTTTATTATGAATGCGAAGTATTACCTAAAGTTCGTCTAATTGGATTGAACTCTAATCAATTTGATGCTGATGGACAACAAATTGGCTGGATCGATGATGAGCAGTTAGTTTGGTTGCAATCGGTTCTTGAAAACCAAGACTATGAATTGAACTTAGTGACGATTCATCATAATGTGTTGGAACACATGCATGACCAATCCCGTAATGCTCTCGGTAAGCGCTATATGCTGGGAAATAATGAGCGGCTATGCAAAGTTTTACATCAGGCAAATGTGAAGTTAGTCTTTACTGGACATCTCCATGTGCAGGATATTGCCTATAGCGATCGCTACGATCTCTATGACATCACTACAGGTTCTCTGGTGAGCTATCCCCATCCTTACCGCGTTCTCAATTACATTTCTGATGCAGCAGGCGATCGCCTAGAAATAGAATCTTTTCGTGTCAAATCGATTCCTGAGCAAGCTGATCTATTACATTTCTCACGCGAATGGATGGGAAATCATTCCCATCCATTTGTACTGAGATTACTAACTCATCCGCCTCTCAATTTGCCTGTAGAGTTAGCGGAAACCTTAACACCACAACTTCGTTATTTTTGGGCTTATATTGCGGATGGTGATGCCAAATTTGAGTTTCCTAACTTTCCGCCAATAGCTAAAGAATTTTTTGAAGCATTTAGCGATATTCCACCCAAAGATAACAACATTACGCTAGTTCTTACATAAAGAACATGAGGCGATGGCTTTGCACTGCCTCATGTTCTGCAAGAATTTAAGAATAATTTATTGATTAGATAAACTAGGCTTAACCCGATAGTGTCGAGAAACACATAGGATCACTAATGTGTACCTCACGCTTTTATGACATATACGTTCTCAAGTTTTGATCTTAACTCCACCCATTCTGTAACCGATTGGCGGCGATCGCTCGAAGAAATTTATCGCGGTCGCACCATGCACACTTACAAGAGTGGACAAATTATTCCCATGTATCCGCATGAAGTATGGGTAGTTTGTCGTGGAGTTGTGCAACTAAATACTTTGCATCCGTCAGGCGATGAAGTTTTGGTTGGCTTTGCAGTACAAGCAATGCCCTTTGGGTTGCCATTAACAAATCTTGAACCTTATCAGGCAATTTCCCTATCAGATGTTGACTTGATGCGGTTTACCTTGATTGAGCTAGAACAATCACCACAGCTTTATCATGGCATTTTGCAACATCTCAACCGTCGTCTTCAACAAACGGAAGCTTTGCTAGCACTAGTTAGTAATAAGCGGGTGGAAGAGCGACTCCGCCAAATCCTGCTTCTGCTTAAGCAAGAAGTTGGCATCCCTGTTGATGGTGGAACTCGTCTGACTGTGCGTCTTACGCACCAGCACCTTGCCAGTGCCATTAGCAGCACCCGCGTCACTGTTACTAGAGCAATGAAATTATTACAAGATGAAGGATGGTTAAAAGTCGATCGCGATCGGCATATAGTTCTTGCATAGCAATCATAAACCCTTTAAAAGTTGATAGGCGGCGCAAAGCGCCGCCTATCAACTTTTAAAGAAATAAAAAAAGGGGCGCGAAGCGCCCCTTTTTTTATTTCTTGAGAATGGTAACAACGAGAGCAGTGCTTTCGGTTACAGGCTTAACACCTTCAGGATAGTTAATTTCGCTAACATGCACACCCTTGCCGATTTCCAGAGGAGCAATATCAATTTCAAAGCTTTCAGGGATATTGCTTGGAGCGCAAGATACACGTACATAGTTCTTGATTGTGTCCACGGAGCCACCGCCAACTTTTACGCCTACAGGTACGCCTACGAAGTGTAAAGGAATGTCTACTTCGATCTTCGACTGAGCCTCGATCGCAAAAAAGCTAAGGTGATAAATATCATTTTTGTAAGGATGATTTTGAACTTCACGCAATAGTGTTTTGCCTTTGAAGTCACCATCGGTTACATTTACTTCGATCATTGTGTTATTGATCGTAGCTTCGCGCAGTAGAGTAGTTGCTTCTTTAGCATCTAAAGCGATCGAGATCGATTCAGCGCCTTTATGTCCATATACAGTTGCAGGAATTTGACCACCGCGACGAAGAGCGCGATTGTTGGCTGGGGGACGTGTAGTAGCGTTAATTTGTAGTTGCATTTTGGTAATTTGTGATTTCTTAATGGCTTTTAGCCGTTAGCGATTAGCTATTGGCTTTTAATTTGTAGTTGTCATTGCCTAGATTTAACCCAGAAGCTAAAAGCTAAAAGCTAGAAGCTGAGTGCCAAATCTAAGCTCTCAACAAACCCCGTTTGGGCCCATGAATGGGGTCTTCCACGATAATGGTTTGTCCTCGGCTTGCACCTAGAGAGATGATTGCGATCGGAGTCCCAGTCAAGTCAGCTAGAAACTTAAGATATTCCTTGGCTTCGGTGGGTAACTCTTCAACGGTTTTACATTCGCTAGTCGATCGCTTCCATCCAGGTAAGGTTTCGTAGATGGGGATCGCTCTAGCAAAAGCTCGTGCGTCACTGGGGAAGTCGTGTGTGACTTTGCCATCAAGTTCGTAGGCGGTACAAACTTTGATTTCTTCGAGATCATCAAGTACGTCAAGCTTAGTGACCGCAAGGCAGTCAAGCCCATTGATCCGCACTGCATAACGACCGATTACGCCGTCAAACCAACCGCAACGACGCTTGCGCCCTGTAGTTGTGCCAAATTCTGCACCAACCTCGCCGATGTGATTGCCAATGTCATCATGCAACTCAGTCGGAAAAGGTCCTTCACCAACGCGAGTTGTGTATGCCTTGGCTACACCAATTACGCGATCGATGCAAGTTGGTCCCACACCAGCACCGATACAAGCACCACCTGCAACGGGATTTGATGAAGTTACATAGGGATATGTGCCATGATCGAGGTCAAGCAATGTTCCCTGTGCGCCTTCAAACAAAATATTGCGACGCTCACGGATAGCTGCATCGATCTTTAGGGAAGCATCAACTACGTGGGGACGGAGGCGATCGGCATAGCCGCGATATTCTTCAATGATCGCTTCAGCATCAAGTGGTTCTAAATTATATAGCTTTTGTAAAACAATGTTTTTTTGTTCGATCGCCCAACGTAGCTTTTTGGCTAAACGCTGTTCGTCCATTAAGTCAATCATCCGAATACCGACACGCTCGGATTTGTCGGTGTAGGTAGGTCCGATGCCACGCCCTGTTGTGCCAATTTTGTGTTCGGCTCGCTGATCCTCTGAGGCGCGATCTAACACACGGTGGTAAGGCATGGTCACATGGGCGGTTTCAGAAATAAACAGGTTGTCTGTCGATATACCCAAATCCTTGAGTCGATCCACTTCTTCTAGAAGCACCTTCGGATCGATCACAGTGCCATTGGCAATGATGCATTCCGTTTTGGGATACAGGATTCCCGAAGGAATCAGGTGTAGCTTAAAGGTGCGATCGCCAACGACGACCGTATGTCCTGCATTATTACCGCCTTGGTAGCGAACAACGACATCTGCGGAGCGGCTCAGCAAATCTGTGATTTTGCCTTTACCTTCATCACCCCACTGTGCCCCAATAACAATTACATTAGCCAAGAGTATTGCTGCTCAATAAAATCTCACAATTGTCAATTATCACAAAAGATTGTATTGATTGTCAATCACTTTCTCTAAAAATAAAGGGCGTGCAAAGCACGCCCTTTATTTTTAGGTTTAAACTTTGAGTAACTCGATCGCTGACTCTGCTGCGGCAATACCCGAATTATAGGCAGCTTCAATATTTTTGCCAGCACACCAGTCACCTGCACAGATAAGCGCTAAGGGGATCGCCGTGGATAAACAAGAAACCCCTAAAGACTCTTCGGCGAGAGCGTAACGCCAACGATGCACTTGCCACCATTCGGGACTAGCTAGCCATTTTTCCAATAATCTCCCCACTTGATTGAGCAGAGGTTTACCCGCAATTTCCAGATCAGGTTCCTCCATTGATTGTTTGGCAAATTCGGCAGTACTTTGCAAGACAAAAACAGGTTGCACAGCTTTGTCTGAATGTTTGCTGCTGTCGTAGCTAATCCAATCAAGAATGGGATCATCGATACATCTAATTGCTTGCCATTCTACTGGCACGGAGTTACTGGCATTGTAACCAGCCATGATTGTCACACTGGGAGCGAATTTGACTGATTGGACAGCTTGCAGAAAACTAGGGGCTAAGGTTAGAACTTCTTCAAATAAAGGTAGAAATTGAGGGGCAGGTATGGTTGAGACGATCGCCGAAGTTTCGAGAGTTTCTTGGCGATCAGTTACTAATTGCCATTTGGTATCGTTGTGGCTGACCCCAACGATGCGGGCATTGTTGATGATGGGAATGTCAATGGCAAGAGATTTGGCGATCGCCGTCATTCCCATCGGACAGCAATAGCGTGGATGTCTGGCATCGGCATCAGGAGGACGCAAGCCAGATGATGATAGTTGATAGACATTGCGCGTCCACTCTTGAACAATGCCTTTCTCTTGCAATTTGCGAACGAATCTCCCAAAACTGTCGCTTTTCACAGATATGAGTTGTGCTCCATGATCGACCCAAGTACCTTGCAAACGTCGAGTTGCCATTCGTCCGCCCACACCTGCTGATTTTTCAACAATGGTGACATTTAGCCCTGCTTGCTTTAGTTGTTGAGCACAGGTTAATCCTGCCATCCCTGCGCCGATCACGATTACATCTTTCATACAGTTTCAGTTCATGCCTCTTGAAGAGCTTAGCTCATCTTTAATTAATCGCAACCATCAAAAACAGTTTTTCACCTCTATACCGCGATCGCGATGAAAAACTGCTGTTCTATAGAGTATCTTGCATCTTTTCGCCGTCATGGTATGCAGCGAACAATACGGGACAGGTTTTGCCCCATGCGATCGCCCCAGTAGCATCTAGACAAATGGCGCCAAAATCGCGATCGCGACTTTTTGCCTCATTAATCGATTTTTCGACCGCTTGCTGAAGTGTCATGCCATCGGTGACGCGCACCACCACTCTAGTAGCAAAGCCTTCATCGAGAATGTCTTCACCGACACCCGTACAGCTTACACCTGCAAACTTGGTGGCATAGTTACCCGCAGGGGTTGCCGAGTCGCTAACTCTACCAATACGCTCAAAGCCACGTCCACCTGTGGATGTCCCCACGCAAATGCTGCCATATTGATCGAGAACTACCGCACCGATTGTTCCCATCGCCACATCTGCCATTTTGCGAGTGAAGTTAGTTTTGCGCTCCTCTACCCATTCGGCAAGGCGTTCATCGGTGAGGGGATTATAAATCGGGATGCCCAATTCGCGAGTGAGTTCCGCCGAGCCGTAATCAGAGAGAACGCGATCGTCGCTAGTTTGCAAATGCTTAGCGAGATCAATCGGATTTTTAACTCGCGCCGTATTGATGACACCACTAAAACTTTGGCGATCGCCATCCATAATTGAGGCACTCATCCGCACCTGACCATCGGACTGTAAAACCGATCCAGTCCCCGCATTAAATCGCGGATCGTCTTCGAGCATTTGACAAGCCTTGACCACCGCATCGATCGCCTTCGCGCCATCGAGCAGCATCGGATAAACGGTTTCCAGAACCGCAAATAATGATTTGCGGACAGGTTCATAGCCGCCTTTACTTTCGACAGTGCTACCCGCACCGCCATGAATAATGATTTTTGGTTGCATTTAGTTTGGTAATTGATAATTGATTAATTTGGGAATGCTTTGCCCTTAATCTCAAACCGTAGGGAAAAGCGATCAGTTAAAGCAAAGAGGGTTTAGCATTTGCGAATTGAGGTTTTGGTGGAGAGTTTGGAGATAGTGGCGCAAATGCTAAACCCCTACAATTCGCCAAATCCCTTTTTCTTTTTCTTTTTCTTGCCATAAACAGGATTGCCTGATGGTGCTTGGTTGCCCATGCCACCCATTCCAGGAAATCCGCCGCCGCCCATGTTGGGCATTCCAGGGAAGTTGGGCATTTTGCCTTGTCCCATTTGCTGCATGAGCGATCGCATTTTCTGGAAATCGGCGACGAGCTTAGTCACATCTTGAAGTTTGTAACCTGAACCACTGGCAATCCGTTGTTTGCGGCTAGGACTTTTAGAGATGAGGTCGGGATCTTTGCGTTCTTGTTTAGTCATGGAGCTAATCATCGATTCACAACGCTTGAGTTGCTTTTCAGCCTCTTGGATTTGGGCATCATTGATTTTCATCCCAGGAAGCATCTTCAACATTCCACCGAAGGAACCCATGTTTTTCATCATGCGGGTATTCTTCAGGAAGTCGTCAAAGTCGAACTTAGCGCTCAGAATCTTTTCTTGGAGATTAGCAGCATCGGTGAGATCGATTTCTTCTTGAGCTTTCTCAACTAGCGTCAGCACGTCGCCCATGCCCAAAATCCGCGAAGCCATGCGCTCAGGATAGAAAGGCTGCAAAGCCTCAACCTTTTCACCGACACCAATAAACTTAATTGGCTGTCCCGAAATCTGCCGCACCGATAGCGCTGCACCACCACGAGTATCACCATCCATCTTGGTCAAGATTGCGCCCGTAACCCCAATCTCATCATGGAAAGTACGAGTTAATGTCGCCGCTTCTTGTCCTGTCATCGCATCGACAACCAGCAACACTTCATCGGGATTAATCGCATCCTTGACGCGCTTGAGTTCATCCATCATGTCGCGATCGATCTGCAAGCGTCCCGCCGTATCGACGATTACGGTATTAACGCCTAATTCCTTCGCCTTAGCCAATCCTTGACGGGCAATCTCCACAGGATCAGCATCAGCCCCCATTTCAAAGACTGGCACATTAATTTGCTTACCAAGGGTAATCAACTGATCGATCGCCGCAGGACGATATACGTCGGTTGCTACGAGTAAAGCAGTGCGCTCTAGTTTGCGTAAATGTAAAGCTAATTTGGCGGTAGCCGTTGTTTTACCAGTCCCCTGCAAACCTGCCATTAAAATCACAGTGGGGGCATTGTCTGCCTCGGCAAGTGGTACATTTGCCTCGCCCATTGTCCTTACCAATTCGTCATAGACGATCTTGATAAATTGCTGATCGGGGCGCACACCTGCAATGACATCAGCCCCTTGAGCCTGTTTGGAGATTTCTTCGACAAATTCTTTGACAACTTGTAGGTTGACATCTGCCTCTAATAGCGCCCTGCGTACTTCGCGAATCGCGCCTTGGATATTGGAGTCAGAGATTTTGTCCTGTCCGCGTAACTTTTTCCAAGCCGCCTCAAACTTATCGGCGATTTCATCAAACATATCTAGTTTTGCTTTTGCTGTTTTTGGTTCTACCTACTAATTTACCGTTACCACCGTTACATTGATCCTGATCTGAGAAAATTATGGTGGCGATCGCCTTACAGCATCTAAAAATTCAAGCTAAAATCATAAAATTAAGCGGTGAGTCTCCAAGCCATGATCCAAGCTTTAGCTAAGTCAGAGCGCGAACATATTGTTAGGCAGTTTGTAACGTGGGAGCAGTTCCAAGCGTTGGAATCTGCTTTTGCAGATATTGATGGTGTGCGCCTGATTTATTGTGAGGGAGTTTTAGAAATTGTGGGTATTGGACGACTGCATGAAATGATCTGTACTTTGCTTGGTGCGTTGTTAATTTCATATTTTACGCTCAAGCGCATTCGGTTCGTTTCTACTGGAGCATATACTCAGTCCTTGCAAGGACGCACTAAATTTCAGGCGGATTTGTCCTATAACTTTGATACGGAGAAAGAGATTTCGGATTTATGTATTGAGGTGGTGGTGACGAGTGGGAATGTCGCTAAGCTCAGAAAATATCAATTGCTAGAGGTTCCTGAAGTTTGGTTTTGGGAAGATGGGAAGATTAGTGTTTTTTGCTTGCAGGATGGGGATTATGTGCAGAGTTCCCATAGTTTATGTTTGCCCGATCTGGATATTGAGCATTTGGAGCAATGTCTGTTGATGGATTCTCAGTTAGATGCAATGTTGGCTTTGGCTGATAGGTATAAGTAAGTTTAGGAGCAAAAATTCTGTCAGCAAAATTTTCTAATTTATTCCCAGAGGATTTGCCCAAAGTTATTCAAAGATCGCGGTTGGTTTACCGTGACGGCAAGTGGATAGAGATAATGTTTAATCAAGAAACTCGGACTGCATCAGGTGTCTATAACTTTGTCACCCAAAATAGGACTGTATTTATCCGTAAAGCTAGTGCTAAAGTGGGAAATAGCCTAATCGGTCATGTTGATTTGGCGATGGGTTATGATGTGGACTATGCAGGACGGCTCTATTTTTCTGGTCGAACAAGTCGCGGAATTTTGCGGAAATGGACGAATGAGTCGGGTCACTATCGCCCTCCTGCGGATGCTAGAAGCAATGCTAGGCTTCCTGATGAGAAATTTCAGTCAGGGCAGTTTAGAAGTTTGTTGAGTGTAGAAATTTAGATAGGCTAGGAATACCATCATGACAATTTTTAGTTTCATGAGTTCACCCAATCGTAATCCTCAATTTTTGACAAGTCTGTCAGAAGAGCAGCAGTTTGATCGCGTTTGTGTGTTGCTTGAGGAAGATATTGTTGAAGCGCTAAGGATTGCTAATTCTACACTCAAAAGCAAGAAATATTTTCAGGATTTGCTAGAAAGAGGTTTAGAGGTTGCTGATGCTAGTGAAATTGAGGTTTGGCTAAGATATCTGGTTCCTCGGTTGGGAATGCGATATGTGATCAATGTGCTTGAGGGTAAGTTAATTGAGAAACCGCAGCAGGTGAAGAAGGCTATGTATTGGTTGCCAAAATTTTTAAATATGGCAAATGAAAAAGAATTAATTTCGTTTAGAAATTTAGAGAATAAAATATTGATTGTAGAATACTAGAAACTTTCAACAATGTTATCCCCTGATTAAGAAATTGAGATAATTAGGATATTAGTGTAAAAGATTAAATTTATCATTAATCTTTTACACTAATATCAATCAAATATATAGTTTCTACTATAGTTCATAAGTCTTCACTACATTGTTTACCTATCAGAAAAATATTATTGAAGGATATTTTATAAATAATGAAAAAAAGAAGACATCACTATGTATGGAGAAAATATCTAAGATCTTGGTCATTAGATGAATCAATATGGTGTGCTAGACAAGGAAAGATTTTCAAGGCAGATTTAATGAATGTAGGACAAATTAGAGATTTCTACAAATTAAAAGAGCTTTCTGCCCAAGATATAGAGTTCATACGTATGGTTGCGATAGAACAAAGTGCAGATCATTTACAAGAGTTAAATGAAGGATGGCTAAATTGGTTTAATTTTATATTTGATATTAAAAAATATATCGAAAGCATAAATATAATTAGTAATAAAATAGATGATTTACTAGATGAAGCGATATTTAATTTTGAAGAAGAGTTACATTCTAAAATTGAGTTTGATGCTATAGAGTTTATTGAGTTACTCTTAAATGAAGATGCATCTTTTTTTGAAAGGGATAATGATTGCAGCAAATTTATATATTATATATGTGTTCAATATATGAGAACACAAAAGATTAAAGTTAATGCACTAGGTAGCTCGCATGACTTACATCTTAGTGATGTTGTTGAAAAGACTTGGAATGTAATCAGTCACATATTAGCTACGAATCTGGGCTACTCTATCTATTCTGAAAGAAATTCTTTCAGAATAGTATTTTTAAAGAACTTGACATCAATCACACTAATAACTGGAGATCAGCCAATAATAAATACATATGCTATTGGTTTGAGTCTAGACAAAGATGTCGAAGGTTTAGATTTTTATTATCCTCTGTCACCGAATTTAGCCATACTGCTAACTCAGGATCATTCGCATAGTAGTGCATTAGCAAAAATTTGTCTCTCTGAAAAAGAAGTTGATAGATATAACCAGAGTATTATCGAGCAATCACATAGCCAGATTTATGCAGCTTCAGAGGAGTCTCTAGCTAGATATGTAGTGAATAAATGATCACTTGTGGACGTTTATCTATAGTAATAGTAGGATTGCAGAGTGTGGGTTGAGAATGATGCTTTGCAATTGTGGTTGAGATGAACGCTTTTTGATGGGTTGTAATTGAGGCGATTCTGAGTTTTTAAAAAGGAGAAATAATTTTTATGCAAAGTCGAATAACTATTCATCCAGACATTTGTAACGGAAGACCGATTATCGCTAACACCCGAATTACAGTGCAAACAATCATGGAGTTTTTGGGCGCAGGTGACTCCATTGAAGAAGTCCTTGAAGAATATCCATCCCTAAAAAGAGAAGATATTTATGCCTGTATGCAATTTGCCGCAAAACTGATGGCAAATCACTACGAAGTGAGAAAAATCGCATAAATGGGATGACTGGGTGTTCTCGTTTGTTGGCGTTGAGAAGTGATCGCCTTCACTTTAACTCCAGAAATTACCATTTAACAATGTTTCGATATCACGCTCAAACTGCCACAAATCAGGAAATTCATATTGTGGATAATCTTCTCGAACTTCCTTAATTACATCCTGCCAAATATCATCAAAAACTTCAGGCAAATAATTTTTAAGACTTGGAGACTTTTCTAAGCGTCGTCTAATTTGCTTACGCTGTTCTCTAATGGTTCTTTCCCAACCATTGTAATCATTGACTAGAGGAACATATAACCGCTTCAAAATATGAGATAGCAATACATCCAATCGACTCTCTAGCTCATCCCGATAAGAACGCCCCAAATCTTCAATCTCCTCTATCAAATTTTCAAGGTCTACATGATCAAAGTCTCTAGCTTTTAACTTAGCTATAGTCTCTTGCGTCCAAAGAAGGTAGTCAGATTCATATAAGGATTTTCTTGCAATTGTCTGAGTCATTGATTTGTAGCTCCTTGAATAAATCCAACACTAACATTATCCTGCATAAGATTAAGTATAGCGATCGCGTTTTGTGGATTGCGTTTTAGGCGATCGCAGGTTGTTGAGATTGCGTTGGGGGCGATCGCTTTTTGATGATTTATGTTTTGGGGGAATTACTTCATTCAGACAGTCAGTATACAAAACTACATATTATAGTTGTAGTAATTTTTCAAATAAATCTATGACCAACATTCTCAAACGCACTCCTTTGTATGATCTCCATGTTGCTGCTGGTGCGCGATTGGTGGAATTTGGTGGTTGGGAGATGCCCGTCCAATATCAAGGTCTGGTTGCGGAACATAAGGCCGTGCGATCGCAAGTCGGGATGTTTGATGTGTCACACATGGGCAAATTTGCAATTTCTGGGGAAGGTGTTCTCGAAATCTTGAACAAACTTGTGCCATCTAATTTAGGAAGAGTGAAGGTAGGACAGGCCCTATATACAGTTTTACTCAATGAGCAAGCAGGGATTATTGATGATGTGATTTTTTATCGTCATGAACCTGATGGTGATCGCGAAAATTGGTCAGTAATTGTCAATGCTTCCACCACCGACAAAGATAAGGCATGGTTACAACAACATTTAGGCGATCGCCTAATCGATAATTCAGATTCACAAACACTTATTGCTGTTCAAGGCAAAACTGCGATCGCTACTCTCCAAAACATCATTACTGACGATTTATCCAAGCTGCCCCGCTTGCGGTTTGGACATACCCGTACCGAAGTGTTAGGTGTTCCCAGTTTTGTGGCGCGGACAGGCTACACAGGCGAAGATGGCTGTGAAATTATGACCGATATCGAAACAGGTAAAGCCCTTTGGCAAAAACTGCTGGATCTCGATGTTGTACCCTGTGGTTTAGGTTGCCGTGATACCCTGCGGCTAGAGGCAGGAATGCATCTTTATGGTCAAGATATGAGTGATACGATCACTCCTCTAGAAGCCGATCTGATGTGGATTGTGCATCTCAAAGAGAAAGGTGATTTTATCGGACGTGCTGTTTTAGAAGATCAGAAACAGAATGGAGTCTCTCGCAAATTAATCGGGTTGGAATTGGAAGGTCGCAATATCGCTCGTCACGACTATCCCATTCGCTTTGAAGGCGAGACTGTGGGCATTGTCACCAGTGGCACGATGTCTCCAACCCTAGGTAAGGCGATCGCCTTTGGCTATGTGCCACCCCATCTCGCCAAAAATGGTCAAATTGTCCAAGTCCAGATCCGCAACAAGGAGTTTCCAGCCAAAGTGACTAAACGTAACTTTTTGTAAGACTTTTGTAATAAGAATTGCTGATAAATTTGTGTAATCTCAATAATCCGTCTAAGCTGTGATCAAAAAACGCCGACTGCAAAGATTAACTTTACAAGCTCACCAAGTCCCATCAGCTTTGCAAATTAATAGCCCGATCGCACTTACCACAGAGCAAAGACATTATCTATGCAATGTATTGCGATTAGAAGCGAAATCCGAATTTATTGCCCTCGATCGCCAAGGCGGATGGTGGTTAGCCAAGTTGTCGCAAGATCCCGATATGGCGGAAATTATTTCCAAATTAGAAAACAATTCTGAATTAGCAGCCCAAATCACTCTCGGTATCGCCATGCCGAAAGGTAGCAATATCGAGTCGGTAATTCGTCAAACTACAGAGTTAGGAGTACGTCAAATTGTGCCGTTATTTAGCGATCGCACAATCATCAAATCAGGTACAGAAATTGGCAACCAAAAACGTGATCGCTGGCAACGCATCGCCGAAGAATCCGCCGAATTATCAATGCGTAATTATGTACCTGAAATTCATAGTCCACAACCATTAACTTCATGGCTAGACACTCTGGCAAACTCAACATTACCAACTTGGAAATATATATGCGTAACTAGTCCTAATGCCCCACATTTACTCACTAGTCTGCAAAACTCAACTGGAGAAGAAAATTCTGAGATCATCGTTACCACAGGTTGCGAGGGTGGTTGGACTACCAGAGAAGAAGAAATGGCGATCGCCGCAGGATTTATCCCTGTATCCTTAGGCGATCGGGTTTTATCCGCCATCACAGCGCCAGTGGTAGCATTATCCATAGTCGGCGCTTTTCTAGATACTCAATGAACACAAATACAGTCCAAACTATGGTGCAGCAAACGATCGCTTTGCGTACCAATGGCAAAAAGCTGCACAATATCACCCGCCAAGTGGATGCAGTTTTAGCTCAATCAGGGATAAAGATGGGGTTATGCAACGTGTTTTTACGTCACACATCAGCTAGTCTCATCATTCAAGAAAATGCTGATCCCGATGTATTGGCTGATCTAGAAACATTTTTTACAAAATTGATTCCTGAAGATGAGAGTCAATATCGCCATATCTCCGAAGGTGTTGATGATATGCCATCGCATATTCGCAGCACGCTTACCAAAACCTCAGAAACGATCCCGATCGCTAATGGTAAACTTGCCCTCGGCACTTGGCAAGGAATCTTTGTCTGGGAACATCGCAACTTGGGTCATACCCGCGAAGTGCTGGTACATATTACAGGATGCTAAATGAAGCCCTCAAAAAAGCCACCAGCAAATCGATATCATCCAGCCCTAAAGAGAAGAAAGTGGCTGAGAGGGTTTCAGTGGTTTTTACCAGGATTATTTGTGAAGCGATGGCTACTAGTTAGCATCGTCGGTATTGTGTTAATCGTGTTAGGAGTTGCCATCTCCGCGAGACTAACCCCGATCTTATTTCTTTCGCGTTTGATTGGTAATGCGATCGAAACCTTAGTATCGATCTTGCCCCGCAACATGAGTGGACCCCTCGCACTTTTAATCGGGCTAGGGCTATTGTGGCTAGGGCAGAAACGCGCTCTCGGCTCGATCACCCAAGTTTTGATGCCCAATCAAGACAAAGAACTATTAGAATTACTGGTTTCCCATCGTAAACTCAACCGTGGCCCCAAAATTGTCACTGTGGGTGGTGGTACGGGCTTATCCAATTTATTGCGTGGACTGAAGCAATATAGCGCTAACATTACGGCGATCGTCACGGTTGCCGATGATGGTGGCTCCTCTGGACGTTTGCGCCGTGAGTATGGAGTTTTACCCCCAGGCGATATTCGTAACTGTCTAGCTGCTCTCGCCGATGAGGAGAAACTAGTCACCGAACTTTTTCAATATCGTTTTCAAACTGGAGAAGGCTTAACTGGTCATAGCTTTGGTAATTTATTTCTCACCGCCATGAGTGAAGTCACAGGCGATCTCGAAAAAGCGATCGCTGCTAGTTCACAGGTATTAGCTGTACGGGGGCGCGTATTGCCAGCAACCCTCGATCATATGGTGCTATGGGCTGAATTTGAAGATGGACGATATGTTGAGGGGGAGTCCAATATTCCCCTAGCCAAAGGTAAAATCAAACATATTGGTTGTAAACCAGATAACCCTCAGGGTTTGCCCCAAGCCATTGAGGATATCAACGAAGCAGACCTGATTGTGATTGGACCTGGCAGCTTATACACCAGTATCATTCCTAACCTGCTCGTACCTGAAATACTCCAAGCATTGATTGATCGCAATGTGCCATCGATCTATCTTTGTAATATCATGAGTCAGGTAGGTGAAACCGACGGCTATGCTGTATCTGATTATGTGCGAGTTTTAGATGAGTTAGCGGGTGTGCGATTGTTTGATGTGGTTTTAGCCCAAAAGCATCCACCTTCGGAGCGATCGCTACAACACTATGCTTCTTCTGGGTCACATTTCACATATCTAGATCGTGATAGCCTTGCTGCTATGGGTTGCCCTGTTTTACTTGCTAACATCATGCGAGAGAAAGACAATGGCACTGTATGTCATGACTCAGAAAAGCTTGCGGGTGTCTTAATGCGTTGGTACAACCGTCAGTAATTGAACTTAAACCAAAAATACTAGATTCTTAGAAAGTCAGATTAAGTTATCAGTGTTAGAGCATCACCATATTCAAGTTAACAGTGATATTTATGCTCTTGCTCAATTGCAAGAGTGGTTTCAGCAATTTCAAAATTTATTGCCAAAACCAACTTGGATGCAGTGTAATCTCGTTTTAGTTGAAGTATTTACCAATGTAGTGTCCTATGCCCATGAGGGATTGCCTGAAGAAACGCCAGTCGATATTGAGATTACGCTTGATAAGACTAAATTTTTTTTAGAGCTGAAGATTTGGGACTTTGGTGAACCATTTGATCTACAAGCGGAAATTGAACGAGCGGCGATAGAATCTCAGAAAAACAAAGATTTTGAAAGTATTGATGATATTCCCACAGGTGGTCGAGGCCTAATGATCGCCAAGACCGTTGCTGATGAAATTCGATATGAGACATCGCCTGACGGTCGTAATTGCTTTGTCATGAGCAAGAATTTTGCAAAGCTTGTTTAGCCCAAAATATAAGAGGCGGCGCGAAGCGCCGCCTCTTATATTTGTATAGAATTACTATGAATTAGCGCTTAAGCCACAAAACAAAGGCGAATAAACCAACGGGTAAGGTAATTACAGATATCGCGATCGCATTCATCACATCTACTGTTAAATTATTTGCCAACAATCCCCAAGTGGGCGCAACATATTTAATTACTGCCGAGGCGATCGCTGAATAAACAAATAATCGCAAAATAAATAAAATTTGTTGCCACATAATTTCATCACATTTCAGAAAGAGCAGTGTAAAGCACTGCTCTTTCTTAGTTTTTCTTTTTAGTACTTTCTTTTTCTTGGATTTCGCTTGGCACAGGGAACTGCTCAATTGGCTGTCCAGCTAAAGCCTTTTCCATAAACTTGCGCCAAATCGGAACTACAAACACACCACCCGTCACACCATTTGCCATCGGCGAATAATCATCATTACCAATCCAAATGGCAACCGATAGCTGGGGAGTATAGCCCACAAACCAAGCATCCCGAAAATCTGAAGTTGTACCTGTCTTACCCGCTACAGGTCGCCCATCACTCATTTGTGCTTCTGTGGCTGTGCCATTGGTAACAACCCCACGCAAAGCATCGGTCAAGTAAGAAACCGCCACTGGATCAAGAATTAACTCAGGCTTCGGCGTATTATCTAGCACCAAATTACCATTGCGATCGGTCACACGGGCAATTAACGTCGTTTTTGATTTATAACCACCACTGGCAAATACCGCATAGGCCCCAGCCACTTCCATGGGCGTAACATCAGCCGCGCCGAGGGGCAAAGACACAACAGGCAGAATCGGACTATTGATCCCCAATTTTCGACAAAGGGCTACTACATTTTCATTTCCAAATTCTAGTCCTAACCTAAGTGCAGGAATATTTCGAGAAATGGCGATCGCCTGACGAATGCTCATCGCCCCTGCGAACTTATTGTCATAGTTGCGAGGGATATAAGGCTCGTCGCCATCAGGAATGGACATGGGACTATCATCAATTGTCGAATCGGGCGTATAGTTACCCGATGCAAAAGCAAGATAGTACACAAAAGGCTTAAATGAAGAACCTAGCTGTCGTCTGGCTAGAACCGCGCGGTTAAATTGATTTTTGTCAAAATCACCAACACCGCCAACCAAAGCTTTGACAAATCCTGTACGAGGATCGACAGCCACTAAAGATAACTGGTCAGCATAGGCTCCACGATCAACTAGATCCCGATGTCCTTCGGCGGCCACCTCTTCGGCAATGCGTTGCATCTTTAAATCAATCGTCGTCTGCACGCGCAATCCACCTTGCAGAACGACATCACGACCAAATTTTTCTTCTAGCTCAGCAGTAACGGCTTGGGACACATAAGGAACACGACTAGCTTCGTAAGAGATCCCTTGCTTCCGAATGGTTATTTTTTGAGCTTTTGCAGCTTTGACTTCCGCAGAAGTTGCCCATCCCAGCTCTAGCAGACGATCCAGCACCAAGCCTTGGCGTTTTTTAGCTTCAGCATAGTTATCCACAGGATTGAAAACCGAAGGCGCTTGAATCGTACCCGCTAATATGGCAGCTTCGCCTAAAGTTAAGTCAGCCGCAGATTTGCCAAAGTAATTCTGAGAAGCAGTTTCTGCACCATTAGTATTTTTTCCCCAAAATACTTGGTTGAGGTACATTTCAAGGATTTGCTCCTTGGTAAATACTTGCTCAACCCGCATTGCTAAAACTGCTTCAGCAACTTTGCGATTCAGGCTACGTTCGTTGGATAGAAATAAGTTTTTAACTAATTGTTGCGTTAAGGTTGAGCCACCCTCAACGGTTCCACCTGCATTAAAGTTCGCTAAAATAGCGCGTCCAATACCGCTGGGATCAATACCCTTGTGGGTATAGAAGTACGCATCTTCCATCGCCAAAACCGATCGCTTGAGATGTGGGGAAATGCGATCAAGGGTGACAACTTCACGGTTAACATCGCCATGCAAACGCGCAATTAGTCCACCGTTAATGTCATATATATAAGTGGTTTCGACAGGTACATAACCTTTGAGAACTCTCACATCAGGCAGATCGCGAAAACTGAGAGCTAATCCGACCAGCCCACCAGCTACAGCCGCACCACCAATCATGATAAGGCCCAGCAATGTGCCACCAACAGCTTTAAGAGTGCCTTTTAAAATACTGCCTGTCAGAGACTGAGAACGCTCTACACTATTCGATGCCACAGCTATCTACCCTTTGATCAATTCATAGGTAATCTTACTGCATTAATTAAGTATTGCGTACTAAAAACTTAAGGTTGTGCAAAGCGCAACCCTAAGTTTTTGACTTTTAGCGTCGTTGAGCTAATTTGTCGTATACCAATTGCAGATCAACATGGTGATGCGCGATCGCCACTAAGGTGTGATAAAACAAATCCGCGACTTCTGAGGCGATCGCGTCAGGATCATCATCTTTACAAGCCATCACCACTTCGGCAGATTCTTCGCCAATTTTTTTTAAAATTTTGTTGTCGCCACCTGCAAATAACTTACAGGTATAAGAACTTTCTTGTGGATGCTCTCGGCGATCGACAATCACCGCAAATAATTCTGAAAGGGGATCATTCATATTGAGTAGTTATTTATTTGGCAGTAAGTGTAATGTCTAATGCTATGGTGATTTCCACTCTTCCTCTGGGATCATTGCCGTAACCACAATATTTCTCAGCGTGCCAATGGGTAGATCTCGTCCTTGATGGTAAGGGACTATGACTTGGAGGTCTCCATCTGAACTACGCCATTTGCGGTGATTTCCTTTCTGAGAAACCAGTACAAAACCATACTTGCGTAATATGCGCTCCACTGCATCAGCGTTCGTCCTACGCATTCTGGTCATCCTACAACTACCTCACGGATAACCGCGTTAGGGAGCAGTTCAATAGGATCGGGCTGTAAATAAAGCTCTATAGCTTCACAAATATTTCGCAAAGCGTCTTCTTGAGTAACACCAGCAGATACACATCCAGATAACTCTGGACACCAAACTGACCAGTCATTTGTCTCTGGATCGGGTTCTAGTACAACTCGCCATTTCATATTTTCGTAGCAAATGTATTTTTGACTACTATAACAAAGCATAATCAAAAAAGAAAAGAAAGGAGTATCAATTAGATTTACCCCTTCCTTTTCCACATTTATTTAGCGTTTAGAACTAAGTAGTTACTGGGTAATTACTTGATGGAAACCTTACCACCAGCTTCTTCGATTTGTTTCTTAGCAGCTTCAGCATCAGCTTTAGCCATCGCTTCTTTGATGGTCTTAGGTGCAGACTCAACCATATCCTTCGCATCTTTCAAGCCTAAGCCAGTGATTTCGCGAACGATCTTCAGAACAGCGATCTTCTTGTCAGCAGGAACTTCGTCAAGTACCAAGTCAAAAGCTGTCTTTTCTTCAACTTCTTCAGCAGCAGCAGCGCCAGCACCAGGAGCAGCCATCATCATGCCACCAACAGGAGCAGCAGCCGAAACGCCGAAGGTTTCTTCGATCGCTTTGACCAATTCAGAAGCTTCAAGAAGGCTCAAAGACTTTAGTTCTTCAATAATGCTGTCGATTTTTGCAGACATAGTTTTTCTCTTTAATTAATTAGATTGGATTTTAGGTTTGGTTGCTTGAGGCTGTTAGCTATTAGCTATTAGCCTTTAGCTTTCATAGAGATTGAGCTAATAGCTAATAGCTAATAGCCAATCGCTTCTTAAGCAGCTTCCTTTTCGGAAACAGCTTTGATAGCTCTGCCCAGAGATTGAGGAACCTCTTTGATGCCGATCGCGATCTTGGCGGTAACCGCATTGATTGCGCCAGCAATTTGCGAGATAAGTACTTCTTTAGAAGGTAGATCAGCGATCGCTTGCAAGTCTTTTGCAGTCAAAGCACGACCTTCTAAGACACCGCCACGAAGTTCGGTTTTCTTAGATTCCTTTTGGAAAGCTTGGTATGCCTTAACAGCACCACCGATATCATCTTTGACAAATAAACATGCCGAAGGACCAGTTAAAAAGCCTTCGAGAGACTTCCATTCGGGCACATCAGAGATTGCTTGCTTGAGCAAAGTGTTTTTGGTGGTTCTGCACACCGTACCCGTAGGACGGAGTGAGCGGCGGAGCTTGGTAATCTCAGCTACTGACAAAGTTGAGTAGTCGATTACCATGACCATCTGAGTTCCTTCAAACTCTTTGGTCATTTCTCCGACTAAAAATTTCTTTTGGTCTAGGGTCTTACCCATATGGTTTTCACCTCCTTGTGTTTGGAACCAATTTCAACGATTTAACTCGCTATTAAATTGGCTGTATGTATCTTTAAAAGTCATTAAAAAAGCCTCGTCTTTTCGCAGACCGAGGCTAAAAAAGTATTCTCTCAAGAATCTTTTTTAAAACACCTCGGCAGGAAATTAAGCAATCAGCACCTGCTGTCTATGGAGATATTCAGTTGTCGAAATTTCTTTCTAGGCTTATTACAACAATTAGACTGAGCTTTTAATATTTCCTCGAGATTCTTACTGCTTTGGGCTAAGTAATCTCAAGGATAATGACTTTAGAAAGGCTTTATTTATGCTTCTGCAAGTTTGAGGTCGCGTAATGCAGCAACATCAACTTCGATCGCAGGTCCCATCGTTGCGGACACATAGAGTGATCTCCAGTATCTACCCTTTGCGCCAGAAGGACGATTACGATCAATCGTTTCTTGCAAAGCTTTAAGGTTAGTTAGCAAGTCTTCAGCAGGGAATGCAGCCTTGCCAAACTGAATATGCACAATCCCAGTACGATCAGCACGGAATTCTAGCTTACCAGCTTTGAACTCATTGATTGCACCACCCAAATCAGTAGTTACCGTACCACCTTTAGGCGAAGGCATCAATCCTCTTGGACCAAGCAATTTACCAAGCTTAGCCACTTGGGGCATCATATCAGGTGTGGAAATCAGCAAATCAAAATCCATTCTTCCCTTGCTGATTTCATCAATTAGTTCCTCAGAACCAGCGATGTCTGCACCTGCGGCGGTTGCTTCAGCAACTTTTTCACCACGAGCAATAACTGCCACGCGAATTGTTTGACCTGTTCCCTTAGGTAAAGTCACCGTCGTTCGCAATTGTTGATCGGCGTACTTCGGATCGATACCTAGTCTGACGTGTGCTTCTACAGATTCAGGAAACTTAGCGGTTGCTGTTACCTTAACTAGTTCTAACGCATCAATTGGTGCATAAGGACGGATCTCAACTTTGCTGAGAGCTTCCTTAAGACGCTTTGAGATTTTCTTTGCCATGATTACTCCTACGGGGTGCGATCGGAAAACTTAATTCCCTCCCCCAACTAAAATTTTTATTGAAACTTATTGATCTCGAAAGTTTACAAAGCTAAGAACTAAGCGCTAATCGTAACGCCCATATTCTTTGCCGTGCCTTCAATGATCTTCATTGCTGCATCGATATCATTTGCATTGATATCAGGCATTTTGGTTTCCGCGATTTGGCGAAGTTGATCTTTGGTGATCGAACCAACTTTTTTACGGTTAGGCTCTGCCGAACCAGAGGAAATACCAGCCGCTTTTTGAATTAAAACTGATGCTGGTGGTGTTTTGAGAACGAAGGTAAAGCTTCGGTCTTCATAAACAGATATTTCGACAGGAATGACCATGCCTGCTTGATCAGCAGTACGGGCATTATATTCCTTACAAAACATCATGATGTTTACACCATGCTGACCTAGAGCAGGGCCAACTGGTGGAGTTGGACTAGCTTTACCAGCATTAAGTGCTAACTTGATAATTGCTGTAACTTTCTTAGCCATTGATTTTAGCCGTTAAAAAATCTACAAACCTGCGTTTGAGTGAATTAGTTTTGCTTTTGAACCTGATTGAATTCTAGTTCTACAGGAGTGTCTCTACCAAAGATGGAAAGAAGGGCTTTAAGTTTGCTACGTTCTGGGCTAACTTCCACCACTTCACCTTCAAAGTCTTTGAAGGGTCCATTAAGCACTTTGATTTTGTCGCCTTGAGCCATATTGATTTTGAGAACTGGCTCTTGTTCGACGGTGACACGGAAGATTCTTTCGACTTCTTTTTCGGTTAAAGGACGAGGTTTAACATGTCCACGACCACGACCGTAATGACGTTTTTGTTCTGTACCAACGAAGTTAATTACATGGGGGGTGCTTTTGACAGCCAACCATGCATCATCATCAACTTCTAGCTGTCCGATCTCATTTCTGACAGTTTTGATTTGGATCAGAACGTATCCAGGGAAAATCTTTTCCTCAGAGGTTGCTCGACTGCCATCCTTTCTCAGTTTGACGGTCGGTGTCTGCGGAATTTCAATCTGCTTGATCCTATCTTCGACATCAAGAGTTTTGATGCGTTGCTCTAGGCTCGACTTAACCTTTTTTTCGCAGCCTGAAGCAATTTGGACGGCGTACCAGTTAAACAGTACGTCTTCATCTTCGTGGCTACTAGATGAGTGGTCGATGTCCTCGGTAAACATTATTGAAACACCTGCAATGCGATCGCCCTAAACAAAGCATCAATTAGATAAACAAAGGTTGCTACTGCAACGATCATCAAAAGAACCGATGCAGATTCACTAATAAGTTGTTGGCGGGTGGGCCAGACAATCTTACCGAATTCGGCTTTGGATTCTACAAAAAGTTTGACAACTCCAGTTGGTTCAGACTGTACATCTGCTCCAGCTTTCGGTGCTTCTTTTGGTTGCTCTTTTAGTTCGTTTTTCGTCATAGCGGCAACTCTTGCGATCCCTTTGCAATCTTGATAAATGCGATATGTTTAAGTAAAGTCTTGAACAAGCTTAAATAATTTCGATCTTGTGAAATTGGTGAAGCGCGCCCTGAGGGACTCGAACCCCCGACATCAGGTTTTGGAGACCTGCGTTCTACCAACTGAACTAAGGACGCACGTAATGAAAACACGATGTCGATACGCAACCAGTTATATCTGTATCAATTGCTATAACAAAATAGTGTTTGATACTTAGTATAACCATAGATGACTCTATAGTGGGCGATCAAATCGTTGTTTAAGACGAGTTGCTTTACCAACGAGGTCACGTAAGTAGTAGAGCTTAGCACGACGTACTTTACCACGACGAATCACTTTGATGCTTTCAATTTGGGGAGAATGTAGCAAGAAGGCTCGCTCAACTCCGATTCCTTGAAATACACGACGAACGGTGATGACAGAGTTAATGCCAGAACCGCGTCTCGCAATGATTACGCCTTCGTATGGCTGAGTACGTTCTTTGCCGCCCTCTTTAATCCTAACTCCAACCTTGACAGTATCTCCCACATAAATTGTGGGAAGATCCGTTTTGATATATTCCGCTTCAATTGAGCGGATGATTTCAGAAGCGTTCATGAGGAATGCCAAAAAAGTCGCGATCATCTATGTTAGAGCATGAATGATCTAATGTCTATAATTTTTGCAAAAAAGTTTAGATATAGCTTGAAGCGCTATAGCAAAAAAAGAGTTAGCTAGTACAAACCAAAACCCAAGAATAGAGTGGCGGCGCTTCGCGCCGCCACTCTATTCTTGGGTTTTATGTCCTAACAAGAATGGCGACAGCTATAAACTTTTTTCTTTATGAGATTAAAAGATTTGTGAGAGTGCGCCTTTTAGGCGCACTCTCACAAATCTTTTAGGATAGCTTAAGTCTAAACTTTTTTGCGAAGGCTAGAGCTTGGAGGAAGATTGCAGTTGTTTTGTTCGGCTTGACGGATGGCGATAATTTCTGAAGCTTTGCTTTGTAAGGCGCGATCGCGATAGGGAATAGCCGCGCGAGTATGGAGAAAAGCAGCTTCGGTGTCAGAAATTGGTGGTAGTGGGGTGGGTGCAAAGGCGGCGATTGTGCTGGGGGATTTGCGTCCGATTGGTGCGATCGCACCAATTTGTAGTCCTGCCAACAGCATGGCAGCCCGAACGGCGGCGGATGAGGAGTAAGTAACCAGATAGCCATCTGGTTTGAGGCAGTTGGCTAAAAGTTGGATAAACTCGACTGTCCAGAGTTGGGGGCAATGGGGCGGAGAGAAGGGATCAAGAAAAATTGCATCAGCCCATTTTGTGGGGACTTGGCTGATGGTTTGTCTGGCATCGCCAATGAGTAGTTGTAAAGATAAATTTTCGGTAGCTACAGTTTGAGTTTCAGCAGCAGTTTTTAAGATTTGCGCGATCGCTGGTTGCCAAATATTGACTAATCCTGCGGCGATCGCCTTTTGGGGTACTTCGAGGTTGTTTTCGAGGGCGATGATGTGGAGATTAGCCCTGCGATCTGGTAATGAGGAGACACAGGCGATCGCGGCAGCGCTGTTATAGCCTAAGCCATAGCAAACATCGAGAATGTTAAGTTGGGGCTGAGTGCGAGCTTTTTCGGCAATTTTGGCGGGTGTGACAAATTTAGCTTCGGCTTCGTGTTTTGCACCGTGGGAGCTATGAAATGTTTCTTGGAATGTGTCTGACCAAAAAGTAACTGATCCATCTTCAGTTGGGAAAAGGGAAAGCTTGTCCATTGCGATCGTAATTAATGGATTTGATAGCAAGGCTCAAAATGGGTATCACCATTTTGAGCCTTGCTATGACTATTTTTCAGCTTTAGGAACTACCGAGACAATCAAAAGATTATCGGGTTGTAATAGTTCCTTAGCTGCACGATTGACCTGCTCAAAAGTAACCGCTTGGATACGCTGAGGGAACTTATAGAAATCGCCGACTGGTAAGCCATAGATTTCATCACTGAGCAGAGAACTTGCCACACTGTCAGGATCAGCAAACTCAGTACTAAAGCTATTGAGCAAACTTTTTTTTGCCACATCAAATTCAGCTTGAGTGATGCCCTTATCGCGAACAGATCTGAGCAAAGCCACCGTCGCCGCGATCGCCTTTTCTGTATCCTTACCACTGGTTTGCATCTGTACGATAAATGCGCCTTGTGGAGGTCTACCCGCTTGGAAATAGCTGTAAATGCCATAGGTCAAACCAAGGCGATCGCGAATTTCCGTACCCAGACGACTAGCTAAGGTATCACCACCGACAACCTGATTCAGCAAGAGCGCAGGGTAATACTGAGGATCGAAGCGGGAAATACTTGGATGACCGATGATAGTTACCGCTTGCGTTTTACCCGCGAGAGATGTTTGTTTCTCATTGGTGCTAGCCAGATTTGGCACTTTTGGGAATTGGTACTTTGGTGCTTTACCTATAGCTTTCCATTTACCCAATTTTTCTTCGAGTAAAGCTTTCACCACCGCAGGGTCAAAGTCACCCATGAGCGTGAGAATCGTATTGTCAGGACGATAGTAGGTCTTGTAAAACTTGGCTAAATCTTCACGGGTTAAGGATTTGAGCGTTTCTTCAGTTCGCATCGCCTGAAATGGATGTCCCTTAGGATAGAGCGTTGATTGAAAAATCCGACGCACTAAAGAGTTGGGGTTATCCATCTCTGACTTATAGGCGAGGAGATTGCGCTGAAGATTGAGTTCAAATTCCTTGGTTGGGAAAGTCGCATTTTGGAGCAAATCAGCTAACTGATCGATCACAATTGGTAAATCCTTGGACAGTGATATACCAGAAATACCCACACTTTCACGACCAGCCGAAAATCCTAAACTGGCTCCACGATTTTCTAACCGTGTGGCAAGGGTTAATGCATCTTTTGTTGCTGTGCCATTGGTGATATTCTGAGCCGTGATGACTGCTAGACCAGCTTTCTCAACTGAGTCAAAACCTGCTCCTGCATTGATTTCACCCACTAAAGTTACGGATGGCGTACTGCGATCGCTTAATAACAGAACTTTCAACCCATTGGATAGGGTGAACTTATCAGGATTTACCTCTGGGGGAATTCCCGCCTTAGCAACTAAAGCACTCTCTGGTAAGTACTTGGCAACTTCGGCAGGATCAACGGGAGAACTGGGTTTAAATGCATCTGAAGAGTGAGCATTACTAGGCGTTGTCCCCGCCCCAGCCGTAATCACCGATGGCTCAAAATATCCGACCACACGGCGATCGCGTTGTAAATATTGCTTAGCTACGCGCCTGACATCCGCACTGGTGACTTTATCAACATCACTCAAATAGCGATCGCTATAGCGATAGTCCTTGGCTACGGTTTGGTTATAACCGATTTGAATAGCCTGAGAATTCACATCCCGATTGCCGAGAATGTAGCTTGCACGCATACTAGTTTTTGCTCGCTCTAGTTCTTCAGCCGTAATGGGCTGCGTTTGCAGCTTGTCAACTTCTGCTAGTAACAGGCGATCGAGTTCTTCAAGCGATTTACCTGCGGTCGGAGTCGCACTCATAAAATACCAACCCGTGCCAATCATCGCCGAACCACTAGCACTAGCGCTACTGGCTAAGCCTGTCTCCACCAAAGCTTGATAGAGTCGAGAACTTCTACCCGATGTCAAAATGCTATCCATCACATCGATCGCCGCCACATCTGGATCATTGATTTTAGGCAAGTTCGGATAGACCGCTTGCAAAAATGGCACACTACCAGGTTCTTTGAGACGAATTGGCTCCTGCGCTGATTTCGGCTCTGGGGGCTTGGGTTTACTTTGCTGTACTTCAGGGGTAATTAAAACTTGAGGTTTTGGAGGAGCAGCGATCGCACCATAGATTTCACGTACTTTTTTGAGCGTATCTGCGGTGTTGAAATTGCCAACAATCACCAGCGTGGCATTATCAGGACGATAAAAAGTACGGTAATAATTTTGGATATCCTCAACCGTATAGTTCTCAACATCAGGACGATAGCCGATCACTGGCCAACCGTAAGAACTATCTGGATAGGCGGCTAGCATAACCTGTCGATAGAGCCTTGTGCCGGGGCTATTATTTCCGCCATCTAGCTCCGATAAAACGACAGTACGCTCACTTTTGAGTTCATTTTCCCCTGCGACGGTATTAACCATGCGATCGGCTTCCAGTCTGAGCATCGCATCCAGCTTATCGCTACCTGTTGTCCCGAAGTAGGCTGTCATGTCATAGCTGGTGAAAGCATTAGAGTCACTACCTAAAGCACTAAACAATCGCCCAAACTGAATCGGACGATCTTTAGTTCCTTTAAATAGTAAATGTTCAAGTTGATGGGAAATACCTGTGATTCCTGCTTTTTCATTTTGAGAACCAACGCGATACCATACTTGGACAGTGACCACTGGAGCCGTATTTACTTCTTTGGTTAAAACCGTCAAGCCATTATCCAAAACAGTTTTAACGACGTTACCCGTTAGCAAATCAGGCGATTGACTAGAGGTTGTAGCGGTTTTGGCAACTAGATCAGGCTGAGCAGCATAGGCTTGGTTACCTGACAATTGCCATAAAGATGATTGCCAAGATAGGGGCAAGTTACTGAGCATCACTACAGCGATCGCCGTAGCTAAGCCTCGACTCAAAAAAGAGAGCATAAAATTACGCTTCACCGAAATCTCCACGAAATACAGCTTTTATTATAAGTAAGTAGCTCAGCATAATAGTTATAACCTAACCCCAAATTGTTGGGCAGTCCGCGTAGCGGACTGCCCAACAATTTACTCAAACCCGTAAAGTTGCACTCCTGTGGGGCGCAACTTTACGGGTTTGGGCTAATCAGGCTTGGCGACATTGCATAATAAGTTGAAGCTATTTCAAGATGATTATGAATGCTCGTGACAACATGAATCCTGCGTATTCCCACGCTGACCTAAAAACTGATCATAACTACGAGCTAATGGATATAGAAGCAATCCAAAAAGCATTAGGGCGATCGCGTGCTTCTATATATCGCTATGCCAATACCGATCCAGCACAAGGTTTACTAAACTTACCTTACGATCCAACTAGACTTAATCCTGAACTCCGCCAAAATGATCGCGATCCTTTATTATTTCACCCCACTGAGGTATCAAGATTTGCGCGGGATGTCCTGAAAATGAAACAAGTGACAATTCAGGTGCAAGAGCCTACTCAAAACGAAACGAATCGGCTATTAAGAGAAATTTTGCAAGAACTGCGATCTCTTAATCAAGCGATCGGCTCTAATCGTAATCCATAAAAAGAAGGGTGCGCTCAGCGCACCCTTCTTTTTATTTAGTCTTCATCCTCAAAATCATCATCATCTTCCTCATCGTCATCATCAAACTCCACATCATCATCCACTAGCTCATCGTCAAAGCTACGACGACTGCGAGGCTTATCGACAACGCGGATTGGTTCGATTCGAGGCTCAATGATTTGATAATTACGCGCAGTGTTGTCATCAATGATCACATCATCCGCTTCTTCGTCATAGCCGAGATCTGGCTCATAGCCATTATCGACATCCACAATTGGCGTGTCATAGGCATTAAAGCCAGTACCCGCAGGAATCAAACGACCAATAATGACGTTCTCCTTCAAGCCACGCAACCAGTCAGACTTACCTTCGATCGCCGCTTCCGTAAGAACACGAGTAGTTTCTTGGAAACTCGCCGCCGAGATAAAGCTGTCGGTATTCAAACTAGCCTTGGTAATACCCATCAACACAGGCGTATAGTCCGCAGGTGCTCCACCTGTAATTTCCATCGCTTCGTTGATTTGTTCAACTTGATGGAGTTCTACTAGCTCACCAGGGAGACGAGTTGTATCACCACCGTCCTCAATGCGTACCTTAGAAGTCATCTGTTTAACGATCACTTCAATGTGCTTATCGGAAATGTCTACACCTTGAGATTGGTATACCGACTGGACTTCGTTCATCAAGAACTCTTGGACTTTTTGCAAGCCAATGAGCGCCGCTTGTCTGACTCCCAGAGATTCCTTGTAAGCATGGAAATAGATATCGAGAATGTCATGGGGATTGGCGGGACCATCGGTGAGTGCTTCACCAGCCAAAAGCTTCTGACCATCGGAGATAATCACACTCTGACCCGCGTTGAATGAATAATCATCATCAAGAACGCCATCATCGCCGAGAATCTTCACTTCAGGATTATCGTCTGAGTCGTAGGTGACTTGAGCAGTACCTGTAGTACGCGCAAGTACACACATTTCCTTAGGCTTACGTGCTTCGAGGAGTTCCTCAATCCGAGGCAAACCTTGAATAATATCTCCAGTTTTGGCTCGTTCAAATACTAGCAGTGCAATGTTGTCACCACGTTGCACAAGGTCAGCATCATGGATTTGCAACAATGCACCGGGGGATACCAGATAAGGACGACCAATCCGAAATACGACGGAGCCATCTTCTACTTTGAGGACTTGTCCTGACTCTTCAGTAATCACTCCCTCACCAATTTCATCGCCCGATCGCAAAAGATCGCCAGCCTGCACCGTGGGATTAGGGCAAGGTGTGGTGATGCAATCTGCTTCGGTGACAACTAGTAAGCGACGTACTACTTCCGACCCTTGACGAATGCCACGGATCTGACCAGCTTTCTTACAGAGAATTTCGGTACGTGCAACAACTGCACCTGGGTCAATGCGATCGCCATCATTTACTAGCAAACGGGTGCGTGAGTTGGTATGGGCTGGGTCGCCAGAGTTATCTTGACGAATCACTAAAGATTCCAGAATTACCAATTGCAAACGCAAGCTACCTGGATCGCTGTCATTAGGAATGAACTCAATGTCCGCAGCCAATTGAGGGGCATCCGTGTCAACTTCTAGCAATAGTTGGGTCTTGAGTAGCTCAACGCTATCGATCGCCTTGACGCGATCGCCATCCTTATAAGGGATACGCTGCACAGCCCGTAAACCAATCGAACGACCTTCTTGGTTAACCGATTCTTGGCTAGGAACCGTTGGTACATCAGGAACTTGATATTCTTCCACGGGACGCAATAGCAAGGCAGGACCTTCAGTCGAGTCCAGATATTCCACATAGCGCAGTTCAGGGGAAGTCAATCCTGGCATAATTTCCGTGCCTGGTTGAGCTAAAGTGCCATTCTTTTGCATGGCTGTTTGTGGATCATCAACGAGATGTAAATCACCTGGCTTGATCACAATTTCGCGCAGAATGTCATTCTTTTGGAATACTTCCACCACCCCTGCGGTTTGGCTGAAAATATCCTTAACAACCTCTGTACCAGCCTCAATGAACTGATTCTCTTCCACCATCAATAGGGAAGCATCCTTATTCACTTCATGGGTTTCTTCAGGAACCCAAAGCAAAGTGCCACCCTTGACAACTTCATAACCCTGCTTGCCCTTACTGCGCTTCGCGACTTCCACACCTGCGAATTTGATAATACCGCCACTCTTAGTTTGGTAAGTATCATCAATCAGTTCGGCAACGACTTGATTATTGATCAGTTTGGAACCGGGGGAAGCCTTGAGCGAGAAGCTTTGACCACCTTGAGTCTCTAGCACATAATGCTCACGACCTTGGTAGCTTTCTTCTTTGACGATCGCCTGATCCAATACTACCGAAGCCGTAATAATTTCAACTTCGCGGTTATGGCGACTGTCTTCTTCACTCAAACGCACGACACCGCCATGCTCTGTAATCAAGCGAGTTTCTGCAAGGACATCACCTTCTGTGACATAGGTTTCATTTTTCACAGTTGGTTCAGCCGTCGGAGGCAAGTCATAGACTTCACCAGCCAATACCCAAACCCGACCTTTTTCACCACGAGCGACGTAGCTGGTGTTACCTTGACGGTCTTTTTTCTCTTCAATCGCCAGATCCGAAAATAATACTTCACCAGCCAAACCAGTATTCAGAGCTTTCGTAGCCTTTTCTGTGGTTTTGCGAGAAGTTTTACCTGTGATGGATACCTCAGCCATCAGTTGATTTTGAGTTACTTTCTGTCCATCACGCATCAACAATGTCGAACCTTGGGTGATCGCGTAGACCTTTTTACCTTCAGAACTTTCTAGGGTAAAGTCACCATTGGATTCAACGATGAACGCATCTTCACCATGACGAGTACGCATGGGGCGGACTTTCAGCTTTTTGTTGTACTTGATTGTGCCATCGTAGGGAGCGCGTTGTTGTTCGGCAACTTCCCCAGTAAATACACCACCTGTGTGGAAGGTACGCATGGTTAGCTGTGTACCTGGTTCACCGATCGATTGGGCGGCGATGATACCTACCGCTTCGCCAATGTCTACCAATTCAGCATGAGCCAAGCTCCAGCCATAGCACATCTGGCAAACTGATCGCGTCGATTCGCAAGTAAAGGCAGAGCGCACACAAACTTCTTCGACCCCAGCCTTTTGGACTGCCAAGGATAAATCTTCCGAAATCTCTTGGTTACGCATGACGATTACTTCGCCCGTATTAGGATCGACAATATCTTCAGCTGCCACACGACCAAATAGGCGATCGGACAACTTAATTAAGGTCTTTTCCCCATCACGCATCGCTTTTAGCTTAATGCCGCGAGTCGTACCACAATCATTCTCACGAACGATTACATCCTGCGATACGTCAACAAGACGACGGGTAAGATATCCAGAGTCAGCCGTACGTAACGCTGTATCTACTAGCCCTTTGCGCGCACCATAGGACGAAATAATATACTCAGTAACTGTCAGCCCTTCACGGAAATTCGTCTTAATCGGTAAATCGATGATTTCCCCTTGCGGATCAGCCATCAAACCACGCATACCAACTAGCTGACGCACCTGCGAGATGTTACCACGCGCTCCAGAGAACGCCATCATGTACACAGAGTTGAGCGGGTTATTACTCTTAAAGTTTTTAACTACCTCATCCTTGAGGTTTTCATTAGCCACGTTCCATGTGTCAATTACTTTTTGGAAACGTTCTACTTCAGTAATTTCTCCCCTTGTATAACGACTTTCAGTCTCTTCAATTTCCTGCTCAGCCGCCGCTAGCAAAGCTTTCTTACTAGCAGGAACTTGCAAGTCGTCAATACTAATTGATACTCCAGCCTGAGTCGCATAGCGAAAGCCAAGTGCTTTTAATTGGTCAGCAACGTTGGCGGCGCTAGTTGTTCCATAATGCGTAAAAGCCCAAGCAATTAACTTCTTCAACTGCCCCTTGTCGATGGTGCTATTGATAAAGCGTTGAGGCTTCTTTTCTTCAGGCGAATCCGTGTTGCTAGTCGTGAAATCTGCCATGGTATTAAGCTATTAAATAATCTTTTGAGTAATTAATCGAAATTCTATGGTTATAAATAGCCACGCCAAGCGCGGCTATTTATAACATTTAGCTAGCTAGAGACGCATAAATTGCCTGATTGAAAATTACGCGCCCAGGAGTAGTTTTGATGTACTGCGAAATCAAGCCACCTTCCGCATCTTCACGAGTCCGTCGGAAATCATACTCCTTGACCTTTGTGCCATCTTCGAGAACCGTAACTTTCGGTTCCTCATTTTCCTTGACTGCACCTTGTCCTTCCACGATTCCCTCGAAACGCACCCAAACATTGGCATGAATGTCAATTTCGCCTTGTTCGTATGCCATCACGACATCGTTAAAGTTAGCAAAGTAACGTCCTTCACCTTTCTGCTTATAGGGATTTTCAGTGGTGAGATAGTAACAGCCCAAAACCATATCTTGGCTAGGTGTGACGATCGGACGACCTGTTGCAGGTGAGAGAATGTTGTTAGAAGCCAACATCAACAAGCGTGCTTCTGCTTGCGCTTCAATCGATAGAGGTACGTGAACCGCCATTTGGTCACCGTCAAAGTCAGCGTTAAAGGCTGGACAAACGAGGGGATGCAATTGGATCGCACGACCACTAACAAGCAATGGTTCAAAGGCTTGAATACCCAAACGGTGCAACGTCGGAGCACGGTTGAGCATGACGGGGTGTTCTCGGATCACATCCTCTAGAACGTCCCAAACGGCTGGATCATTACGCTGAATCAGTTTCTTGGCAGCTTTGATGTTATTCACCAAACCTGTTTTGATCAGGCGATGAATTACAAAGGGCTGGAACAGCTCGATCGCCATTTCCTTAGGCAAACCACATTGGTGAATCTTGAGGTTAGGACCAACGACGATGACTGAACGACCAGAGTAGTCAACCCGTTTACCGAGCAAGTTTTGACGGAAACGACCTTGCTTTCCTTCGATAATGTCTGAGAGAGACTTAAGTGGGCGATTGTTTGCACCAACTACCGTCCGACCGCGACGACCATTATCGATGAGCGCATCAACAGCTTCTTGCAACATCCGTTTTTCGTTACGAACGATAATTTCAGGTGCAAGAATTTCTTGTAAACGTGCTAAACGGTTATTACGGTTGATTACACGGCGATAGAGGTCATTCAAGTCGCTGGTAGCAAAGCGTCCACCATCAAGCTGTACCATCGGACGCAAATCTGGAGGGATTACAGGAATGACATCCAATACCATCCAGTCTGGCTTCGAGCCAGTTGCCACAAAGTTATCAACTACACGCAAACGTTTGATTAATTTGGCGCGTTTTTGACCCTTAGAGTTTTCAATATCAGTACGGAGACGTTCGGCTTCTTTTTCAAGATTGATATTTTGCAATAATTGCTTGATTGCTTCAGCACCAATACCAACTTCAATACCGTCTAAGACTGGATCTTCAGCATAGATCTGATCTTCTAGATCAATCCATTGATCCTCAGAAAGCAGTTGCTTGTATGAGAGATTATAGGCACTAGCGATCGCCTCTCCAGCTTCAACAACTTTCCCTTCAGTAACAGTGGAAACATGTTTAGGATGCAGATGGTAAGCTCTTTCAATACCGTCAACGCCACGAATACGGATCTCACGGCTATTGACGGAAACAATTACACCATCAACCTCAGACTGAATTCCGGGATTAAGGACAACGTAGGCATTAAAGTAAACAATTTGCTCGACATCACGTAGAGGGATATCCAGCAAAGTCGCCATATAACTAGGAATACCCTTGAGATACCATACATGGGTAACCGAAGCTGCTAACTTAATGAAGCCCATGCGGTGACGGCGTACTCGTGACTCCGTGACTTCTACACCGCAACGTTCACAAACGATGCCACGATGGCGCACACGCTTATACTTGCCGCAATGACATTCCCAGTCCTTAGCAGGACCAAAAATCCGCTCACAGAACAAGCCATCCATTTCTGGCTTCAGTGTGCGGTAGTTAATTGTTTCAGGTTTTGTGACTTCGCCAACCAAACTGCCATTTGGTAGAACACGTTCGCCCCATTTACGAATGCGATCAGGTGATGCCAAGCCAATCTTGACATAGTCAAATCGCTGTTCCACTTTCGCCATACGTTACAACGTCCTTAAATAAATTGACTATTTATATTGATAAATTCTTTAGCTGCATAGCCATAATTCGTAATTCGTAATTGATAATTACGAATTACGAATTATCTAGGTTAGTCTAGTCGTCGTCCTCATCAAAGTTGATATCACCTCGATAGACTGACTCATAGGTTGGACGATTTGGGGTGCGACGGGAACCAGTATCCACCATCAGATCTACTTCAGTATCTTGGTTACTGCCATCCTCAGAGAGTTTGTGAACTGATACATCTAAACAGAGAGACTGAAGCTCGCGCACCAATACCTTGAATGATTCAGGCGTACCAGGACGAGGAATCGCATGACCTTTCACGATCGCATTCAGAGCTTCGTTACGTCCAGTCATGTCATCAGACTTAACTGTGAGAAGTTCTTGGAGAATATAGGCTGCACCAAAAGCTTCCAGCGCCCATACTTCCATTTCTCCAAAGCGCTGACCACCTTGCTGGGCTTTACCACCAAGAGGTTGCTGGGTAACCAGAGAGTAAGGACCTGTCGAACGTGCGTGAATCTTGTCATCAACAAGGTGAACCAGTTTCAGCATGTATGCCTTACCAACGGTCACAGGTTGATCGAAGGGTTCACCAGTGCGTCCGTCATACACGGTCAATTTACCTGGAAAACCATCATTAAAGATCCAGTCTTTGCCAGTGTGGTTACGAGCATGTTCTAGCTGACCATGTACCAACTCACGAGATGCTTCTTCACCATACATTTCATCGAAAGGTACGATCTTAAAGCGGGCATTCAAGTTTTCCGCAGCCCAACCGAGCAAGCATTCAAATACTTGTCCGACGTTCATCCGAGAAGGCACACCCAGGGGATTCAACACGATGTCGAGAGGCGTACCATCAGGCAAGAAAGGCATATCTTCCTTCGGCAAAATCCGAGAAATAATGCCCTTGTTACCATGACGACCTGCCATCTTGTCGCCGACTTGGATCTTGCGCTTTTGAGCAACATAGACACGAACGACCATGTTTGCCCCCGGAGGAAGCTCATCGCCTTGTTCGCGAGTAAATACGCGCACATCGACAACACGACCCTTTTCGCCGTTAGGTACGCGCAAAGAGTTATCTCTTACATCACGCGCTTTTTCACCAAAGATTGCTCTGAGGAGTTTTTCTTCAGGAGGCTGATCGGATTCACCTTTAGGTGTGACCTTACCAACAAGGATTTCACCAGAACTTACCCAAGCACCAATGCGAATAATGCCTTGCTCATCAAGGTTACGCAGAGAATCTTCACCAACGTTAGGAATTTCGCGAGTAATTTCTTCAGGCCCAAGCTTAGTTTGACGCGCCTCAATTTCGTATTTTTCAACGTGAATCGAGGTGTAAACATCATCAATTACCAGACGCTCATTAATTAGAATTGCGTCTTCGTAGTTGTAGCCTTCCCAAGGCATGTAAGCAACGAGAATGTTCTGACCGAGGGCGATTTCACCGCCTTCCGTTGCTGAGCCATCAGCAAGTACTTGTCCTGCGACGACTGTATCGCCAACCCATACCAGAGGACGCTGATTTAAACAGGTATCTTGGTTTGATCGCTGATACTTTTGCAGACGGTAGATACTCTCAAGCCCAGTATCATCAGCCTTAACGCGAATTTCATCGGCAGATACATAGGAGACTTCACCTGTGACTCGCGAGACGATGACCATCCCTGAGTCACGCGCAGCTTGAGCTTCGAGTCCAGTACCAACGAGGGGACGCTCAGGACGCAAGAGAGGAACTGCTTGACGTTGCATGTTCGATCCCATCAGGGCACGGTTAGCATCATCATGCTCAAGGAACGGAATCAGCGATGTTGCCACCGAGATGATCTGTACGGGTGAAACTGCAACATAGTCAATTTCTTCAGGTGTTGCCGTACCCCATTCTTGGCGGTAACGAATCGGCACAATTTCGTTAAAAATGTAACCGTCATCGTTAGTGGCTACGTCACCAGGAGCTACGCGGAATTCATCTTCTTCATCAGCAGTCATGTAGACAGGTTCTTCGTTCTTGAGAACCTTGCCATTTTCAACTGCATAATAAGGAGTTTCGATGAAACCGTATTGATTCACACGAGCGTGAGTTGCCAAGGAACCGATCAGACCAGCGTTAGGTCCTTCAGGCGTTTCAATGGGGCAGATGCGACCATAGTGGCTAGGGTGAATATCACGTACCGCAAAGCCTGCGCGTTCACGGGTCAGACCACCAGGACCAAGGGCACTAAGACGACGCTTGTGGGTCAACTCAGCTAGAGGATTGGTTTGATCCATAAACTGAGACAGTTGGCTGGAACCAAAGAATTCTTTGATTGCGGCAACTAGGGGCTTGGGGTTAACCAAGGATGCAGGTGTCAATGCATCAACATCAGAGACGGTCATCCGTTCACGAATGATGCGCTCTAGACGATTTAAGCCAACACGGACTTGGTTTTGCAATAGTTCGCCAACTGATCTGACGCGACGGTTGCCCAAGTGGTCAATGTCATCGATTTCACCGATGTCAAACTTGAGGTTGATCAGGTAGTTAATCGCAGTGAGAATATCCTTCTCAGTCAATACCCGCATGGTGTCAGGGGTATTCAAGCGCAATTTCTTGTTGAGCTTGTAACGTCCAACCTTTCCGAGGTCATAACGTTTGGGGTCAAAAAAGCGCGATCGCAAGAGTTCACGTCCACCAGACTCTGTAGGAGGCTCACCTGGACGCAGCTTACGATAAAGTTCTTTCAGTGCTTCGTCTTCGTCGAACTGACCTTCTTTGTCAATCGTTTTCTGGAAATACTCACGGTGAGTAAGCGCATCAAGAATTTCGGCATCACTTAAGCCGATCGCTTTGAGTAATACCTGCGCGGAAAGTTTACGGGTTTTGTCGATACGCACCCAGACAAGATCATTCTTGTCGGTTTCAAACTTCAACCAAGCGCCTCGGTTCGGAATGAGGCTAGCGTTATAAGTACGACGACCGTTCTTGTCAATCTCTTGCTTGTAATAAACCCCAGGGCTACGGACAATCTGATTGACGATGACTCGCTCAGCGCCATTGATAATAAAGGTTCCACGATCTGTCATCAGGGGCAGATCGCCGATAAAAACTTCTTGCTCTTTTATTTCTCCTGTTTCTTTATTGATAAGCCTTGTGGGAACGTACATCTGTACGGCATAGGTGGCATCCCGACGTTTGGACTCATCAACACTATATTTTGGGCGCTTGAGTTTATAATCTTTGGCAATAAAATGGAGTTCCATTTTGCCCGTATAATCTGTAATCGGTGAGAAACTCTCAAGCTCTTCAATAAGTCCTTCTTCTAGGAACCATCGAAAACTCTCCCGCTGGATTTCTACAAGATCTGGTAGAACGAAGGCAGGAGTAACAAGAGTAGGCTTATTCATGCACTAATGACTGCAGTTTTAGTGGGCGGAGTATATGTCTAGTTTTGATTCAAGACATAAGCACATAATCCTAACGCAGTTGACATCTGATTGTCAAGCTGTTTTTTAATGTGTTGTCGAAATTTTAATTACAACACCTTCGCTAAATCAAAAAGCCTTTGCTTCAAAAATTACATCGCTACATAAGTACCTGTGCAGCATAAATTCCCCAAACCAGTAAAGTTGTGCCCCGCAGGGGCGCAACTTTACTGGTTTGGGGTTGTAATTAATTATGCCTATAGCAAAAAAAAGAGTTAGTTAGTACAAACCAAAACCAAAAAGATGAGTGGCGGCGCTTCGCGCCGCCACTCATCTTTTTGGTTTTATGTCCTAAGCAAAACTTTCATTGCTATATATTGCAAGGTTTTGAGTTTTCATTTTGCTGTAGGCAAAACGAAAAGCGCCATTATGGCGAGTTTGCTTTACTTGAGGATAATTCACGATAAACTTTAACCTAAAAGAAATTTTGAAAGGCTTATGCACGGCAAATTTACATTGCATCCCCCCATACGCTTTGGAACTGACGGTTGGAGAGGCATCATTGCCGATGACTTTACCTTTGATCGCTTAGCCGCAGTTGCACCGATCGCTGCTCATATTCTGCATCAAATCTTTGGTGCGTCAGGGAGTAACACAATTATTGTTGGGTATGATCGCCGCTTCATGTCTGATGCTTTTGCTAAACGTACTGCTGAAGCCGTGGCCGCGATCGGATTTGATGTCTTACTTGCCGATGACTTTGCACCGACACCTGCGTTTAGTTGGGCAGCTTATGACCGCAAGGCTTTGGGAGCTTTGGTAATTACGGCGAGTCATAACCCTGCCAACTATTCGGGCTTAAAAATTAAAGGTGCATTCGGTGGCTCAGTGTCACCAGATGTGACTGCAAAAGTTGAGGAGATTTTAGAGCGTGGTGATTTTGTCTACGAAAGCCATCATCTTGACAAAAGAGTGGGCAAAATCGAGACCTTTGATGCATGGGCAAGTTATTGTGAAGCTTTGCGAGGCAAGGTAAATATTGAAGCGATCAAAGAGGCGATCGCGGTGGGAAAGTTGACCGTATTCGCAGACGTAATGCATGGGGCTGCCGCAGGAGGTTTAGCAAAAATTTTAGATTTGCCATCCACAACCCAAGCCAATTTAATTGAAATCAACAGTGATACTGATCCGCTCTTTGGTGGGGGTGCGCCTGAGCCACTGCCAAGATATATTGCCGATCTCTTCCGTCAAGTCAAAACCTATCACCACGATCATCGCGAAAAGACTTTAGTAGGATTTGTCTTCGATGGAGATGCCGATCGCATTGCGGCTGTGGATAGTGAAGGGAACTTCCTGAGTTCCCAAATCCTAATTCCGATCTTGTTAGAACATCTTGCTAAGCATCGTGGATTTAAAGGAGAACTGATTAAAACGATTAGTGGATCTGACTTAATGCCCAAAGTCGCCGCCCTTTTCGATCTGACTGTTTATGAAACTCCTGTTGGATACAAGTACATTGCGGAGAGAATGCTCTCTGGCGTTCCTTGCCTATTGGGAGGTGAAGAGTCGGGCGGTATCGGCTATGGCAATCACATTCCTGAACGTGATGCTTTGTTGTCGGCTTTATATGTGCTAGAGGCGATCGCTGAATCTGGAAAGGATTTGAGCATTCTCTACAGCGATCTCCAAAAGCAGACTAATTTTGTTTCTCATTACGATCGCATTGATAAGAAGCTCTCAGGTATGGCGGCGCGTGAGAAATTAGTAGCTACTCTTCAACAGTTTTCATTGACTGAAATCGCTGGGCGCAAAGTAATCGATGCTAAGGCTCCTGATGGCTTTAAGTTCCGTTTAGCAGATGGAAGTTGGCTATTAATTCGTTTTAGTGGTACTGAGCCATTACTAAGGCTTTATTGTGAAGCAGCAACTCCTGAACTGGTGCATAAAACCCTCAACTGGATTGCCAATTGGGCTGAACAATTCAACTAAAAAGAAGAGGCGTGAAACGCCCCTTCTTTTTTATAGCAATATCAAGCAAACCCAGAGATTTTTTAAAAGTGTTGCTTCGCAACACTTTTAAAAAATCTCTGGGTTTGGGTTTGAGCACAAAGCGCTGTATTTATTAGCAAGCTTCAGCTTCTAAGGCACAACGCAATGTTGATAGACCTTTCTTGAGTTGACGGGAAATTGTGACTGCACTCACTCCTAGCATTTTGGCAACTTCTCTTTGAGGAAGATCTTCAATAAAGACAAACTCGACAATCTCTCTAGTGCGTTGCTCTAAGAGTGAGAGTGCTTGCTGTAAGCGGAATTTTTCATCCTGTTGTAGTTGCATGTTACTTCTAGGATCTGCAACCAAATCGCCGATAGAGGAAGAATCATCTTCTTCAGAACGAATCGGTGCATCAAGACTTAAGGGAGCGCGATTTTGACAGGCGAGTTTTGCTTCTTGCCATTCGCTGAGGGTTATGCCAAGAGCGTTAGCAACTTCCTTCGCGGAAGGTTCTCTTTGCAAGGTATTACGCAATTTTTGCATTACTCGTACTGATTGCTGTTGCAGATCCATCCAACGGCGAGGGATGCGTACTGATGAGTTTTTGTCCCGTAGATAATGCTGAATTTCGCCACGAATATAGCGCACGGCAAAGGAGCTAAAGGCATAGCCGCGATTTAGTTCAAAGCGATCGACTGCGCCGATTAAGCCCAATGCACCCACTTGTAATAAATCGTCATAGAGTTCTGAGTGGCGATCTGCCCAGAAATGGACTTCTTTTTTGACTAGACCGATATTTAAGCGCACGATGCGATCGCGTAGGTATGCCGATGGCGCTTTGCGATATTGCTTGAGTAATTCGAGGGTTGTAGTTTTGTCCGCCGCCGAAAACTCACGTACTTTATGGGTGGTGATGCTGGACTGAGTAGGAATATCAGATAAAAAAGTGAGTGTTGCGGTAGTCATAGTTTTGCCCTGAACTAATCAAGCTGGTTCATTAAGTCATGAAGAACATTTCTTGTTTCGATGTACTTAGATTAGAGGCTTAAGGAGAGATCGTCACCTTGCAGGCTGTTAGGGATTTTTTGATTTTCCAAATACCTAACACCTAACAATCTGTTAGGTGTTAGGTTGAGAAAGAGCTAGAATTATTCTGAGGTCATTGATTTTTATGATCATTTAGTTTTCTTTATTTAAGAAACCATTTAAGAATTGTAGTTTTTGCCCCCCTAGTCCCCCAATTCTGGGGGGAACCATATTTAAGTCCCCAAGAATTGGGGGATTTAGGGGGGCTAGACACCCAAAGCTTGAAACGAGTAAGGGTCATGTAATTCTTAAAATGGGTTCTAAAATGCTGTTAGACATCTTGGGACTGTGAGTTGGGCATAACGGGGAATATCATCAGGTTTATTAAAATTTAATGAATTGCTCAGGACTCAACTTAAATATTAGCTTCTAATTCGTGAGCTGCTAGCTATGGACAATTTACGACCTGAAACGGCAAAGGCGCATTTGCCGTCATGGGGCTTTGTTGATGCAAAGACTGAGATCGATGTTTTAATTGTGGATGACTCGGAAAGCGATCGCGTAACTTACTCACGTTAGGGGCTTGCGAAGAAATAAGATACCAAAGATTATAGAAATAGGGATATACAATTCTTCCTTTCAATATATATAGGACTAAGAGAGTGAT
>NZ_NDHW01000061.1 GCF_002251945.1 Pseudanabaena sp. SR411 | reverse complement strand
CTATTGGCAAAACATTAGGAGATATCACTAATCAGCTAGAGCAGTTTTTTGAATCCAGTCAATTTCTCTCAAAAATACAATTACGAAAAACACTGGATTTTATCTTTTCATTAATTCACTGATCTTATAGCGGGAAGGGAGTAAGTAATTGAGTAAGAGGGATAACTGATGACGCTCCAATTTTACTTAATGCAATTTCTACATCATGACAAAATGTATCATCAACGTTTTGAATTATTTTAATTAAATGCGGAACAGATGAAGATGCACTTTCTCCTAGTAAACCTAGTTCTTGGATAGCGCGATGTCTAGATGATGGTTCTGGCGCATACAATTCTGATATGTAGAACTTCACGCGCCCTTCAATCCTTTTTCTTTCCTCTGATTCAGCAATACTTTCTTCAGCTTTTTTAAGGTTAATAGTATTCTGGGAAATCTTATATTCAGAAGGAGTAATGATTTTCAACTCCATTATCTCCAACCATTCCTTGATAGATTGAGGGCGATTATCAGCCTGTAATTCTAGCCCCTGTAAAATCCCTGCTTCAACCACATCACTTATATTAGGGTTGAGTTGTTTAGGAGATTTTAATTCACACCCACACATTCTAGAAGGTGCTGCTTCTGGATCCTTACCAGTGAGGATCTTATAAAGAGTTGCGGCTAAAGAATATATATCTGAAGATGCCGATCTTTCTGTTCTTTCGTTGTACTGTTCTGGAGAAGCATAAAAAGGAGTCCAAAGAGGTGTTTGTGTTTGTATGATTTTTGCAGTAAATTCACGGGCAATTCCAAAATCAACCAGAATAGCCTCGTTAGTTTCATTTCTCACCAGTATGTTACTGGGCTTGATATCTCTATGTAGTAGTCCCTTTTCATGAACTTCCGATAATGCAGAAGAGATTTGTTGTATGTAAAGTAGAGCTAATTCTTCAGAAATGATTCCAAGAAGATCTAGATTCTTGCCATCAACATACTCCATTACAATTCCCCAAATATCTTCTTCTTTAATAACCTCATAGATACTTACAATAAAAGGAAGATGACTGAATCCTGCTAATCGTCTAGCCTCATTCATGAAATCCTGCTCAAACCTTTCATAATCTTCATTTTCTCTCAGATGCTCATGCAAAGTTTTGATCGCAACATTTTTTGCTTTATAATCATCACGAGCAAGATATACAGTCCCATACCCTCCTTGTCCCAGTTTTTTCTTGATTTCGTATTTCCCTTCTTGAATAAGCTGCCCTTCTTGCCAAGCCATAGTTACAGTCGATAGCAATAAAAATATACTTTAAAGTATATCCTAGCCACATAAAATATTTAGATCGCCTCATACCTATTACCATCATCAACCAAGTCGCTAAATTACTGACAACTGTTTAGGCGATCGCTGTTATAAACCATAAAACAACTCAAACAACTAACCTACGTTCAGTGTCGATAGTCATTAGCTCCATCCCACGCTCAAAAATCTCATCGATCGCTAGCATCTCACCATCAAGAGTCATGAACTTGTGATCCTTAGTAGCTCTAAGGCGATCGCCATTTTCTAGCTCATATTTAAAGACTTCTTGATTACCGCGATCGTGCCACTGTGCGATCGTTTTTTGATTTCCCTTGCAATTTTTAAAGATTGTTGCAAATTATCAATCGCTTTTTGATACTGATTGAGAGAGTTATAGGCAAACCCGATGTTATTAAGTGAAAGTCCCTGCTCCCTCAAGTTATTAGTTTTCTTGAAATCTTCTAAAGCCGCCTGACAAGCCAATAATGCTTCCTGAAATTTTTGAGCATTCAAGTTGTCGCGGCATAACTTTAAGATTCGATCTTCTTCTGCCTTGCGCTCCTCTTCTGTCTACGCCAGCGCTGCCTCACTTATCACTACCCCACCTACAAGGAAAAAGGAAAAAGTAGAAAGGAAAAAGTTTTGACTCAATAAGTGTTTCGGGGAGGTCAAACATAATAAATGGTTCAATGCTTTTAATGACGGGTATTTCAGACATCAAAGACCTCCAAGGCTAAAACTACTGTACATCAAGCATTTCAGTTATTTAAGCTAAAGCCCCTCCCCGAAACACCTATTGAGCCAAGCACAAAATGGCTACGCCATTTTATTCTGCATTTTTAATTGGAGCGATATAGAAACTACTGACGATCGCGATCGCTAACCACCAGAGTAATTGCACTTGAGGTCGATACCAAACAGTATCTACTAAGCCATGCGTGATCATCCCCACAATAGTCGCGATCGCAGCGATAATCCATAGACCACTAGAATTGCGATCGCTTCTCAAACGATTGAGAGCAATCCATGCTTGGCTCAAGATCGTGAAAATTAGCCAGCCATAGCAAATTACACCAATAATTCCTGTCTCGACAGTTAGTTCCAGCGGCACGGAATAAGCCCCAAGAGCGCTATAGCCTGACCGCTGATATTTCGGATAGATTAGGTTAAAAGCCTTATTACCAGGTCCAATCCCCAAAATTGGCGTGGCTTTGATCATTTTCAAGACAGCAAGCCAGACATTAACGCGAAAGGAGTTACTGCTATCCTCGGTTCCAAAAATACTACCCACGCGCTTACGCAATGTTGGAACGAGAATGGTCCCTAAAGCGATTGCCCCTGCGGTTCCGCCGAAAGTGGCAGGTAAAGTCCAAGATGGCAAACGCTTGCCCCACCAATAAACCAAGAGCAACGCTAGGGTAAAACCTGTGGCAGCAAGTCCCATCAGTCCACCCCGACTTTGCGACTGGGTAATACAGAACGCTCCCATAATCGCAGTGATCACTCCTAGAGCTTTCATACCCCAGTTTGGCCAGTGGATTGCCGCAATTACACCCATCGGCAAAGCTGGCATCAAATATCCTGCAAATAAATTCGGATTGCCAAGAAAGCTATAGACTCGTGTAACTCCTGCGGTTTCAGAAGTGGGATCTGTCCATGTGGCTAGTTCGGGTGCACCGAGATACCACTGCTGTACTCCATAGGCACTGGCGACCAAAGCCGTAATTAGATAAGCAGCAATTAAAATTGATCGCCAACCCAAGCGCATCATCCGACTCATGGACACAAAAGCCAACATGTAAATTGTGAGCTTGACCAAGCCATCGAGCGCCGCTACGCGCACAGGCGAAATTAATGTAGCAATTAGCGCGATCGCCCAATAACTAATCAGAGGTAAATGTATCGGTGTCCAGATTGGGACAGTCTCATCCTCACCATCACGCCGATCGCTAAGCCACAGCATTAACCATGCGATCGCTACCGCAGCACCAATTACTCCAGTTTGAGCATTTTCTAAAAAAGGTAAGGTCGCAATCAGGACAACCAATAAACATCCCAAAAATCTCGCACTTAGCAAGCGACTACCTTCGCGCCAAGCCTGTAATGGGCTAATTAATTGCAAAAATTTACTGTAGACATGGAGAAACGGTAGTTTGAGCTTGGAATTCATACAGTAAGGATCAACTTAATCAACATGACATTAAATTTAGAATGGTTTCGCAAAGCTTACCTTTCTAAATTTCTGGGTTTTATTGCTATATCTTAGAAGAAAAGCACAATCAGTAATTACTTTTTAAAGCAATGACGGACAAACTTGATTCCGCAGAAGCATACAATGAGCGCGGTATGGAACGCGCCGAAAATGAAGATTTTGCTGGGGCGATCGCCGATTACACTGCTGCAATTGCTCTTGATCCCAACTATGCTGAGGCATATTACAATCGCGCCTACGATCGCTCTGAAATTGAAGACTATGCTGGAGCGATCGAAGACTATAACAAGGTAATCGAACTCGCGCCCGATGCTGCTCCAGCCTATTTTAATCGCGGCTTAGCTAGAGCAAAGATTGGTGATGCCGAAGGAGCTAATACTGATTGTGAATATGCCAAGACTTTAGGACTATAAGATGAAAGGCGGCGCTTCGCGCCGCCTTTCATCTTTTTTGGATTGGAGTGCGTAACATTTAGTTACAATAGATTACTGACTCATTGCCAAAGCGCCACCAAATTCCTATGACCCGTGACCTGCGATCGTTTCTCAATCTGCTCGAAGAACGCAAACAACTCCATCGAGTCAAAGCCCTTGTTGATCCTGAATTAGAAATTGCCGAGATCAGCAACCGTCTATTGCAATCGGCTGGACCAGCACTGCTATTTGAGAATGTCAAAGGTTACAAAACACCCGTCGCTGTAAATTTGTTGGGTACAGTGGAGCGCGTCTGCTGGGCGATGGGTATGAAGGAACAGTCAGAATTAGAAGTCCTCGGTACAAAATTAGGGAAACTGCAAAGTCCAAAACCACCGAAGAAAATCTCTCAAGCGATCGAGTTCGGGAAAATTCTCTTTGATGTAGTTAAGTCCCGTCCCCAAAAAGTTCTCTTTGGGAACGCCCCTTGTCAAGATGTGGTGTTAAAAGGCGATGAAGTCGATCTTGATCAGATTCCGATTCTTAAGCCCTATCCCAAAGATGGCGGACGAGCTGTAACCCTTGCCCTAGTCATTACCAAAGATGTCGAGAATGGAATTCCTAATGTAGGAGTCTATCGCTTACAGCAACAGTCCAAAAATACAATGACCGTGCAATGGCTGTCAGTGCGCGGTGGCGCAAGACATTTACGCAAAGCAACTGAGGCAGGCAAGAAACTCGAAATTGCGATCGCGATCGGTGTTGATCCCGTGCTGATCATGGCGGCGGCGACTCCAATTCCTGTAGATCTATCGGAATGGATTTTTGCAGGACTCTATGGCAATGAAGGCGTACAACTTACCAAATGTAAAACCCTTGATTTGGAAGTTCCCGCCTGTGCAGAATATGTTTTAGAAGGAACGATTACGCCCCATGAAATAGGAACCGATGGACCTTTTGGCGATCATATGGGCTATTACGGTGGTATCAACGAGCAAGCACCTTTGATCCGATTCCATTGCATGACCCATCGCAAAGATCCGATTTATCTGACTACCTTTAGCGGTTTGCCCCCCAAGGAAGAAGCGATGATGGCGATCGCCTTAAATCGCATCTATACGCCTATCCTCCGCCAACAGGTTTCTGAAATCACCGATTTCTTTTTACCGATGGAAGCCCTATCCTATAAAGCCGCAATTATTTCCATCAAAAAGGCTTACCCAGGTCAAGCCAGACGCGCTGCCCTCGCATTCTGGAGTGCCTTGCCCCAGTTTACCTATACTAAATTTGTAATTGTGGTTGACCATACGATCAATATTCGCGATCCAAGGATGGTAGTTTGGGCACTCAGTTCCAAGGTTGATCCTACTCGTGATGTGTTTATCTTGCCTGACAATCCCTTTGATAGCCTTGATTTTGCCTGTGAAAAGGAAGGGCTAGGCGGACGCATGGGCATTGATGCCACTACCAAAATCTATCCCGAAACCGATCGCGATTGGGGAGATCCATTAGAGAGTGATTCTGATGTAGCGGATATGGTGACTAGGCGTTGGGCTGAATATGGGTTGGCAGATTTAAAGCTAGACGGAGCCGATCCTAATTTGTTTGGTTACGACATTCATTAACAATTGTGATAGGTGTGGCGCTTTGCGCCACACCTATTATTTTAGTTTTTTTGAGGAACGCTTTACTTTTGACGCATTAGGACTCTGGGACTGCTTTGTCTGGAGGAGTTGAAGTTTTTGGACTTGCTTTGGGGTTAACCCTGTAAATTGGGCAACTAAATCTACGGAAATATTGGAACGTATCATGTTCATAGCAATTTTTTCTCTTTCCTTAGCCTTCCCTTCAGCTTTGCCTTCAAGCAGAATTTCTTGATAAACAACTGATTCTTTCATGATTTCGCTCCTTAAAAGTCTGTGGATGATTTCTTTTTTTAGGGCTATGCCAGATATTAATAGCTGTCGATGCGGCTACGTTACTTTGGACTTGCTGATCGGTAATATTTTCAATTTGCCTTGCCACTTGTCTTAATGTTTCTGCGGGACTGTCGGTCTTGGACAGTGTGGCAAAGGGTAAAAGTCCTGCATGTTTTTGAAATATAGTAAAAAAAGAGTTAGATAGTACAAACCAAAACCCAAGAATCGAGTGGCGGCGCTTCGCGCCGCCACTCGATTCTTGGGTTTTATGTCCTAAGCAAAACTTGCTTTGCTATATTGCGGTTGACTGCTACCAGAGACGGATTACGTTGAATTGATGATTGAGTTCTCTTAAATTAAAGGTGTTTTCATATACTAAGGGTGATTGGCTGGGGGTGAGGTAAATAACTACTTGATGAATCTCCTTTTCAGGAAATCTCCGATATAGCCGCAGTCGATAATCTGCCATGCGGAAGGGAATATTTTTATTAGGCTCAGTTTGAAATTCGATGTGCAGGATCAGGTCTGATGATTCTAAAAATATAACCGAGTCGGCGCGGATTGGCTCGAAGGCATGTTCCGAGGCTTCAAGTTTAGTTAGAGTAATGGATTTTCATCTTTCGTCACGCTTAGTAATTTACAGGTTTAACCGATTGCCAAGCTCGTGATTTGACTAAGATTGACTTTCATTTCAACGCTAATTTGATGGCTCTTAATCTTGCCAAGTTTGAGGCTTGGCAACTTCATCTTTCATCTCATTCTCTCAAACCTTTTGTTTTCTCTATGGCGACTTACAAACGTCTGGCTCTCAATCACCATCTCCTTGTCCGCTTTATTTCCCTGTTAGATTTAGACCTTACCTTGATTAAATCCCACCCTAATTTCCACAAACTTTGCTCTTACGGCTCTATTTCTGACTAACTTTGTCCATAGTATTGTTTTAAGAATATCTATGCCATTTTTGCCAAGTTGTGATAACGTATTGGCACTTTCCTGCTGCCAAAAACTAGCTTACCTCCCCCCGATCGCTATCGCGTATATTGCATATGTACATTAAAAATGTAGAACTCACCAGATTTAAGTCCTTTGGCTCAACTGTGTCAATCCCATTAATGACTGGGTTTACTGTTGTTTCAGGACCCAATGGTTCGGGTAAGTCAAATATTCTTGATGCACTGCTGTTTGCCCTGGGACTTGCAGGCTCCAAGGGGATGCGAGCCGATCGCTTACCAGACTTAGTGAACCAAGCCCATAGTAAAAAAGGTCGGATGGTTGAGGCGATCGTTACGGTTACCTTTGCTCTTGAAGATGCTGAAGTGACAGCTCTACAGGCTGAAGGCGTAGAAATACCTACAGCAGAAGGGCAGTCTGTGGGTGAATGGACAGTGATGCGAAAATTGCGGGTGACTAGTCAGGGGACTTACACTTCTACTTATTACATTAATGGAACTCCTTGTAATTTAAGTGAGTTACATGAACAATTAGCCAAATTCCGTATTTATCCTGAAGGTTATAATGTTGTTTTGCAAGGGGATGTAACGGGCATTATCTCGATGAATTCACGAGAACGGCGGGAAATTATTGACGAATTGGCAGGTGTAGGTGAATTTGATCGCAAAATTGCTACGGCAAAAGATAAATTGGATGATGTCAAAGCTCAGGAAGAGAGATTTCGGATAGTTGAGCAAGAACTAATTGCCAATAAGGAGAAACTAAAAGGCGATCGCGTCAAAGCTGAAAAATATAAGGCGCTACGGCTAGAATACGAACGGATGGAAGCTTCTGAGGCAGTTCTTCAGCAGCGTGAGATCCTCTATCAGCAATCACTTCGCAATGTTGAGCTGGTTAATAATAAGGAACAATGTAGCAATTTAGAAAAGTCTCTAGCCGAGCTATCGCAGGTGATTGAGACAGGCACTGTCCAACTTAATGAATTAAGCGATCGCGTCCATACTCTCGGTGAAGAAGAATATCTCTCGGTTTCTAGTAACTTATCGGCTCAACAAGCTGAACTACGTGGCTTACAACGTCAGCAGCAATCTCTGACTAGCTCCTATCAAAATAATCAGAACCATATTGTCAGCACGCAAGAGGAAATTGATCGCCTCTTGCATGAAGCTGAAGAACTAGAATCACAAAAGCAATTTAAAGAAGAATCGGTAATTACTGCCGAAAAAGCCCGTGATCAACAGTCATCGATTGTTTCGCAATATCGCAAGGAAGTCCAAGCGATCGCCTCAGCTTCATCGGAATGGGTGCGTCAACAAACACAATTGCGTCAGGATGCGGATCATGCTCAAGCAGAACTCGATCCTCAAAAACAAGAGCAAACTCGACTTCGAGAAGTTCTTAACCAACGTTCAATTCAATTAGAATCACAAGAGCGCGAACTGCAAGAAGTCATGGCTGGCGAAGGTCGCTATGCAGTTGACATGTTGTCTAACCAGTCCCTTGAAGATGCTTTACGCCTACAAGAAGCGGAAGTAAGTGGAGCCGAGTCTTTAGTTCAGACCCTTGCTAAAAATCTTGCCGAGGCTCAATTAGAAGTGCAACTTCAGAATGAGACTATTGATCGAATTACTCAAGAACAGCGCGTCAAAACTCGCCAACTCGATAAATTGGAGGCTCAGGTACAAGCTAGCCGAGAAGTACAGGGAACTAAAGCTTCACAGGTGGTGATTGAAGCGGACATGTCGGGCGTATATGGATTAGTCGCTCAGTTGGGACTGGTGGAACCCCGCTATCAATTGGCTCTGGAAATCTGTGCAGGTGGACGCTTAGGAAACTTGGTGGTTGAGAATGATCAAGTTGCAGCGGAAGCGATCGCTTTACTTAAACGCGAACGCGCAGGTCGAGCTACTTTCTTACCTCTAAACAAATTACAGTCGGCTAGGTTTCCTTCACGTACAGAAGCGCAAAAGCTAGGGGCGATCGACTATGCCTTCAATCTAGTCACCTACGAAGATCGCTATCAAGATGTATTCTCCTTCGTGTTTGGGAATACTCTCGTATTCGAGCATCTTGATCAAGCACGATTCCATATTGGTAAATACCGTATGGTGACCCTAGAAGGAGAAATTCTGGAAACATCAGGGGCGATGACGGGTGGTAGCGCTCCTTTGCATACCAGTCTCCATTTTGGCAATACTAAACCTGCGGAATCTTCGGAAACAAAGCAACTTCGCGATCGCCTGTTGGAAATCGATCAGATGTTAGCTCGTCTGAATCAACGTTTGCGTGGCGCATTAACGGGAATTGCTAAATATGAAGAGCAATTGCAAGCAGCAAGGACGACTCATCGCGAAGCCCAACTCCAACGCGATCGCATCTATGAACAAATCGAACGCAATAGTCGCGATCGCTCTCGCTTGCAAGACCAGATTCAACAAACTCGTGCTGCAATTGAGATTGGGCAGTCCCAATTAAATACCCTTGATGGCAACATTGCGGAACTAGAAGCAAAACTTTTAGTCAAGCGTGCCGAACTTACAGAACTGGAAAAATCGGGAACCCATACCCGTTGGCTTCAAGCTCAAGACGCATTGCAAGGTCAAGAAGCTCTGCTCAATACGGCGGAAATTGAACTGCGGACCGCTAAGCAACAGTTAGGAGAATTAGAAAATCAGCATAAATTAGCCTTGGAGAAAATGGCACAACGTCAAACTCGTCTCCAAGAATTGCGTAGTACTCAAGCCGAACTGATTAATAGCACATCACAAATTCAGCATCAAATCAAACAAACTGAAGCCGCGATCGCCTCCTATCAATCTCGCTTAGAAGTTCTCGAACAAACCATTGGCTCAGCAAAACAAGAGCGTGATGCCTGTGAGCGATCACTGCGTACTCAACAGCAACAACAACAGCAGCAGCAATGGCAACTCCAAAAAAATTGTGAACGTCAAACCGAACTCGAACAGCAAATAGTTCAATTTACTGAACAACTTGATCAAATTGAACTTCCTGATATTGTTCCTGAAGTTCCTGAGACCATGACTCTCGAACAGTTACAACTAGAGCAACGCCGCTTACTCAAGCGTATTCAATCGATGGAGCCAGTCAATATGATGGCGATCGCTGAATACGAAGCAACATCCCAACGTCTTGAAGAACTTAGCAACCGTCTAGAAACCCTTAACCAAGAACGCACTGAACTTTTAATCAGAATTGAGAACTTTACAACTTTACGTCAACGTGCTTTCATGCAAGCCTTTGATGCGGTAAATGGACATTTCAAAGAGATCTTTGCCGAACTCTCTGATGGCGACGGCTATCTACAATTAGAAAATCCCAATGCTCCTCTTAGTGGTGGACTGACTTTGGTTGCTCATCCTAAAGGGAAACAAGTTCAGCATCTAGCATCCATGTCTGGAGGAGAGAAATCTCTCACGGCCCTCAGCTTTATCTTTGCTTTACAACGCTATCGCCCATCACCATTCTATGCCTTTGATGAGGTAGATATGTTCCTTGACGGCTCGAATGTGGAACGTCTATCGAAGATGGTACGCAAGCAAGCTAACCTCGCCCAATTCATTGTGGTCAGTCTGCGCCGCCCCATGATCGAAGCCTCAGAACGAACAATTGGTGTAACTCAAGCAAGAGGTGAGCATACGCAAGTTTTGGGCTTAGAACTGCGATCGCCTTCAATCGCAACTTCATAAAAAACAATTTAAGTGTTTCCTTCGCCTTCGGCGAAGGAAACACTTAAATTGTTTTTTATTAAACTTGTCCAAAAAAGGTTAGGATCATCAACGCATTGTGCGGTTCATCTCAGAACAATACACTTTTTTCGGCACAATCTAATCTCTATGCCTCGCATTAAACTCGAACCTCTAGGAATTACGATCAACGTCTCCGCAAAAAATAGATTGTGGCGATCGCTTAAACATGCCAAGGTTGAACTAGTTGCCACATGTCAAGGACAAGGAACCTGCGGTACTTGCGCTCTGAGAGTATTTGAGGGAGCAAACTGCCTCAGCCCGATGCAAACCCTAGAACAGATCACCCTCAAAAATACGCGCCGCGATCTATCGCTTTATCGTCTGACCTGCCAAGCTTCAGTCTTAGAGGATGGAGTTGTTTTTTATCTAGATAACAAAGCTGACAAAAAACTAGCACAAATTTTTGAACGCCTCAAAAACCGTATTGCTCCTCGCAATATCTATCACCCCATCACCAATGAGTTGTTAGTTCAAGAAGGGAATCTAATTACACAAGAAATTTTAGAACGATTACTAAGTGATTCCTAAAACATAAGAGGCGGCGCTTCGCGCCGCCTCTTATGTTTTAGGAAAACAAATGGTGAGATTAAACAATTTGTGAAAGTGTGCTACTTCGTAGCACACTTTCACAAATTGTTTAGAATTGCTCTAGTGTTAAAAATTACATATTTTTTTTAACTTTTAGATACTTGTCTTTTAAGAGGTTATAGACTGGTTAACAAAATTATTACCTCTACCTGTTGCATCTTTCATGATTTATGAATTAACCAAGTTTTGTCCTGAACTCCCTAGGGCAGGACATCTCTGTTAATCACAGACTTGAAAACCTGTATGTTTCGGATTGGGGGATTTTCTAAAAACGTTATTCTAATTTTTAAATCATTTTTTTGTCATTAATCCAATTTTAAACTTTGAATATTATAAAAATAAAAACTTTTAATAAAAACTTATAACAAATTGCAATGCAGACATTAACAATGAATAACTCTGATTCTTTTTTTGAAGAATTGGTGGATAAGCCGTATCAAAAAAAGCAGCTTATCCATTTGGCTTTAGCTGAGTCAAAACCAACAGTCTCGCAAGTTATTCTTCAAGAAATCAAAAAAGATAACCGCTGGGTTCCTGATCTCTGTTCCAATTATCAGCAATTGGTGCAGACTGTTACTCAACAATCTTCTGATCTAATTTTGTTGGGTACACTGGAAGATTTAAATTGGTTAGAGGTTTGTCGCCGATGCCTCAAACAATGGCAGGATTTGCCGATCATTTTACTAGTTGATCAACTGGAGGTTAGTGACTTTTTTCGGAAGTGGGCGATTGATCGAGGTGTCCGTGACATAATAAGTGTGCATCCTCAAAACGTACATCAATTCCAGCAAGCTTTGATTCGTAACGTCCTGCAAATTGCGATCGAAGATTCTAGCCAAAATAATCGAAATAGCAATGGGGAAGCTAATGCAGCTACAGACAAGTCTGACACCCTAACGTGGGAGGCAACCCTAGTAGCCCTAAACCGACTGACTAAGTACAGTTCCAGTTATTTGGGACCATTGGCGATCGCGAACTATTGGAAAAAAAGTCATGCCAGCCTAGTTTCACTCCATCCCTCTCTTGAATATTGGAAGGTTGACTATCAAGGACAAATAAGTTGTCCCTTTATCTCTGAGCAGATTGAGCCATTAAATCCTGTTCAATTGCAAGATATTCAAACATGGGTAAGAGCTTTTTTGAAAGAATGTGAGCGCGTCATTGTTGACTTCTCGCAGATATTGCAAGCCAAAACTCTATCTGCCGATGTTTCCAAGCTAATTTCCCCAGTTGAATGAGATCGAAGTGAAACAGATAAAATTACAACCTTTAAATCAAGATGTGGAGGTTTCAACCGACAGTACTTTACTCAGTGTTTTGATCAAACAGGAGATGAATGTACTTCAAGCCTGTGGTGGTCAGGGGCGATGTGCAACTTGTCATGTGTATATTCAAGCTGGGGAAAAATCGCTAAGCCCCAAAAGTGAACAGGAAATATTAACCCTCAGCTTTATCACTTCATCTAAAGCAAATTCACGTCTGGCTTGTCAGGCAAAGGTTTGGCAAGATGGCATCGTGATTGAAGTTCCTCAAGGGATGTATATCGGTTCGATTGGGGAATTAAAAAACTTAATCGGAAAACGCGCTCAGCAAAATCTAATCCATCCTTTAACTGGTGACGTTTTAGTTGAAGAAGGTAAACTGATTTTACGTTCAGCCTTAGAAAAAATGGCTGAAATTGATTCCTCTTTCAGTACTGATTTAAGTCAAATTTTATTACCGCCAGAAAAATCTATGGCTTCAGGTAAATAACATTACTGAAGCTCTGCGATCGCCAATTTATATCTATTTCATCGGATCAATCTGAGGATTGCAAATGACCAAATCAACCTTTCGTACTAATACTAATGAAGAATCGCTTCTTCGATTAACCTCTTTATCTCAAGTTTGTCATTATAGTCGCCATACATTTTTTAAATTTGATCAGTCTAAAGGACAAATTAGAGACTGGAACCAACATCAGTATGTGTTAGCTAGTGATGATTTTATTGTGTCACTGCTCAAAGGGCTAGACCATGAAGTTGGCGAAGCTTCTGGCTGGTTGATGTATTTGATTGGCAAAGATTGGGGAACTGAGGATGCCAAAGATTTTAAAATCTGGTTTGAGAGAGATTTTCAGTTCAGTATTAATAAATCTAGTCTTAGCTTTGCCCTAGAGACTTGGTGGTGGCCATTGACATCTCAAGGCTGGGGAAAATGGAATGTCGATCTTAGTTCGATTCGCGAAGGTTTCATCTTTGTTGACCTATTTGATTCGGCAGTAGCAAAATCGATGGGAAATATTGGTAAGCCTGTATGTTTTCTTTATGCAGGATTGTTAGCAGGTTTCTTTTCGGTGATGCTCAATCGAGGATTGAGTAGTACTGAAATTCAATGCTATTCGATGGGGAATGACTTTTGCCGTTTCTTGATTGGGTCAGAGACTCGGATTAAGGCTGCCGAATTTTGGCTAAGTTCTGGTGCTACTGCTCAAGAAATTGAAGAAAGGTTACTAGAGCAAGATTCTACTAATGGTAATGGACTATAGCGAAGTAAGTAGTTATTTGCCTGCCTTTGGCAGGCAAATAACTACTTACTTGAAAAGAGATATAGCTCAGTCAATGGATACAGGAGGAATTTAAGTTGAGAAAAAGAAGTAATTATCGTGCCAATCACACTTTAAAAAATTGGTCGTTAAAAAATTGGCTACATTGGCTCAAAAAGCTATGGAAGTCACTAATTAAATCGCTCAAAGTATTTTTTACTGCGGATTTAGGTGGCTCTCCTTCTAAGCGATCGCCGCGATCGCAACACTATGAAGATCTCCATGAGCAAAGTCCTCTGAGTAGTGAGCCACCAATTTTGAATTCGCGTCCTGCAACTTTTTTATTAGGGTTAGACAATATTGACAATTTGGAGTTTTTAACAACCAAAGAGTTGATTGAGCAAATCGAGTGGAATGCTGAGAGTCAGGAAGTCTTGATTGCGAAGGAGGAAGATCTGACTTTGCTGGAGGATTTGCTGGTTAATTTTCCTGATTCCTAATCGCACCAAAAAACAAATGTGCAAAGCACATTTATTTTCTAAACCATCATTTAATTAAACTTTTAAAATTATGCTTACTCTCTTAGAAAATGTTTTAGATCGTGCCGATGGCTCCTACATTACACCCGAAGATTTGCGGACATTGGATGGAGCGATCGCTTCTTGGCAACAGCGTCGTCAAACCTATGATCTGCTCCAGACTAAGGAAAATGTCATTCTTGAGCAAGTCATGCAACAGATTATTAGCACGGCTCCTGAGGTGGCGGCAAAAGTAACTGTTGATGGCGGTAATAAATGTAATCGGGACATGGCTTTGGTGCTGCGATACTGTGCGACAGCCATGTTATTGCAAGATGAAGAATTGCTCAAAGATCGGTTGCTGTATTGGATGCAAAACATTATGTTGGCTTTAAAAAACCAACGTGTAAATGATTTTGTCTATCGCTCCTTGCAGAAATCCGTTCAGGCAAATCTTCCTAAGGAAAATGCGGATTTGCTACTGCCATACCTTGCGATCGCCCACCAATGGTTAAGCCAATGATTACCAATTCAATTCCTAGTAATTACTTTTCCCCTCGTTTTTACGTCAAGTCCGATCCTGCGACGGGGTTGCTCTCTACTCGTCAAGGCGATCGCCTTGTGGCTGTGCCAGATTTCTTGTTACGGAGTATCCACCGCTCGCTTTATTCTGAGGCAGGGCAAGCAGGTACTTTAGCACTCTATACCTTTGGCTTTGGCTGGGGCGGCTCTTTCTACGATCACATTCGTAGCGAAATCGAGTCCTATCAAGGGACGACAATTATGGCGACTAATGCGGTGGAATTTCTCGCCACAATGCGCCAACTCTGGACAGTACATGGCATGGGAACCATAACCCTTGACTTTAGCCATCGTCAACATGGGCTGATCGTCGTAACCACCGAAAATTCTGTGCTAACGACGGGCAGTGAAATTGGCTTGCAGTCGGGTAAGTTACCTTGGCATCAATTGCAAGCAGGTTTTATTGCTGCGTGGTTTTCACGCTGGGCAGGTAAGGATATTCGCGCCTGTGCCACTGACTGGTCGTCGCAGCCAGATCCTGATGTTGATAATTCCTCTAAACAGGAGAGTTACACGCGCTTTCTGGTTGGACTCACTAGTAAAGTTCAACCAGTTGAGGGTTGGGTAAAACAAGGAATGCGAACAGCGGAAATCTTGGATAAACTTGCGGCTTAAACAAAAAAGCGGTGCAAAGCACCGCTTTTTTGTTTGTTAATTTCTAGATGAGGCTTTAATTGGCACTAACTTACTCACTTTTGCCCAGCTAAACTCATGCAAAAGCACATAGGAGCAAGGGATTAAGAATAAGGTCAGCAGCGTAGCAAGAGCCAATCCAGAGAAAATCACAATCCCAAGCGGTTGTAAAAATTCGCCGCCATCGCCGCCACCCAGAGCTAGCGGAAATGCACCAACTACCGTTGTAATCGTAGTCATCAGGATCGGGCGGAGGCGAGTAGGTGCAGCTTTTAACATGGCTTGAATACGGCTGCATTTTTCCTCTTCACGGATTTGGTTCGCCAGTTCCACCAGCACGATCGCATTGTTAACCACAATCCCGATCAGCAAGATCACGCCGATGACTACCATCACATTGATCGAGCTATTGGTCACGTATAGACCCACAACACCGCCAGCCAGTGCAAGAGGAATCGTCAGCATAATTACCAAGGGATCGAGCAATGAGTTGTACTGTACTGCCATCACCACAAATACGAGGAATGATGCTAGTAAACCTAATACGCCAAAGGCTCCAGAAAGGTTGTCATTAGCAGCTTTCGCAGAGCTAGGTAATACAGTGACACCATCGGGCAAATTAATTTCCGCGATCGCCTGTTCAGTTTGTTTGAGGGCATCACTCAGACTTGCACCACGCTCTACACTGCCGAGCAGTAGATATACTTGGCGTTGGTTAATCCGTTGAATTTCTCCTGGGGCGCGACCTTCGCTTAAAGTCGCCACATCAGCGAGTCGGACAGGACGATTATTGCTAACAAATAGAGGGACTTGCTGCAATTGCGAAGAGTTTTTACGTAACTCAGGATCAAGCTGCACGCGCACATCGACTAGGCGATCGCCGCGTTGTAACTGTGTGGGAACTGAACCTGTAATCGCAGTTTGCAGAGTTGAGCCGATCGCTTGCGTGGATAGTCCTAACGCTTGCAGACGTTCCCAATCAGGAATAATTTGGATCTCAGGCTGACGGGCATCGGTATCGGGACGGAAGGTTGCGCCTTTGACTGACTTCTCTAAGGCTCCTAGAACTTCTGTACCTGCTTGCGTCAATATATCTGGATTATTACCTTGCAAAACGACATCAATATCGGTTCTGGGTACAGGTGAATTATTGACAATAATCCCACGCACTTGTCCGGGGTTAACCCGAACCCTTACTCCTGCGAGATTTAGTTTGGCAATTTCTCGGTTAACTCGACTCACAAAGCCAGTAAGGTCAACATTTGGCTTGAGGGTCACGGTACTGCCACTACGCAAAGGATTAGAAGTAACGTTATTACCAAAGGAACCGCCGCCAATAGTTGCAAATGAGTAGGCAGTTTCAGGTTGCTTAATCAGAATTTCATCAACTAGTGCCATCACTTTCATATTTTCAGCAAGGGTTGTGCCTGCTGGGAATTGAGCATTGACGTTAACATCACCTGTTTTAACTTGGGGAATGATTTCTTGGGGAAGTTGTCTTGCCATCAGGAAACCGCCGCCGCCAAGGATGGCAAATAGAGCAATTACAACCAAAAGACGATAATGGACAATCCTTGCTAAAAATCCTGCATAGCCAAGGGTCGCCGCCGCAAAACGACGCTCAAATCCGACCATGAACCAAGATTCATTTAAACGGCTTGACCAAGGGATTGCCAATAGTCGCGAAGCCATCATCGGTACGATAGTTACCGCGATTATGATCGAAGCAGCTACAGCAAAACTAATGGTGAGAATTAGTTGATTGAATAGCAGGGATAGAAATCCACCTAGCAATAGAAATGGGAAAATTACAACAAGGTTAGTACTAGTAGAAGCAATTAGGGCTGATTCAATTTCGGCACTGCTAGCCTGTGATTGGTGAATAATGTCGTCAAATCCAACTTCACCACCATTGCGCTTGCGGATTTTATCAATTCCGATAGTAATGTTCTCTAACATCACAATCGAGTTATCCACAACAATACCGACACCGAGAGCTAGTCCCCCTAAACTGAACAGGTTCAAAGAGAAGCCAAAAATACCCATACAGATGACTGCCGCAAGGGTAGCTAAGGGAATAGCGAGAGAGATAATTAGGGTCTGGCGTAATGATCCTAGAAATAAAAACACAGCGATCGCCGCTAAGCCGGAACCAATAATCCCCGACCAAGCCACGTTGGCAACCGAAGCTCTGATCAGTCTTGACTCGTCAATGGTGGCTGTTACCTCAGCATCACTAGGAATCAAACCATTTTCCTGAAGGGTGGCAATCTTTTCTTTGACGCGATCAACTACCTCAATCGTATTGGCATCGGGCTGCTTAGTTACTAACAACCGTACTGCTTCCTGTCCATTTAAAGTCGTAAAAACCCTCTGTTCTTCAGTACTATCAATAATCTCTGCAAAGTCTCGCAAATAGACTTGTCTAGACGGGGTGGTAGCCGATGGATTATCAACAACAAAGGATAAATTTTCTAGTTCTTGAGCATTTTTAAACTTGCCGATCGCCCGAGTCAGTGGCTCAACCGTGCCATTGCGTAACCTCCCACCAGAAATATCGATATTGCGATCGCGCAATGCGTTCAAAACATCATTAACGCTGACACCTGCTGATTGTAATCGAGGCAGATCGAGATTAACTTGTACTTCTTCCCTAACCCCACCAACTACGTCAACACCCGCGACCCCCGGCACGATCGCCAGTTCCCGCCCCAACTCCTCATCCGCAAATAGCCGCAACTCTGGCAATGACAAGGAAGGCGATGTGAGCGCAAACTCATAGATCGGAAATTGGGACGGATCAAATTTAAAAATTCTTTCATTCTCGACGACATCGGGTAGACGGCTCCGACCACGGTTAAAGCTAGCCACTGCGTCATTCAGAGCCTGATCAACATCACTACCTGCATCAAAAAATAAGTCAACTCTTACCTGTCCTTCGCGAGTACGCGAAAAAAGCTGATTCACACCCTCAGTAATTGCTAAAGCTTCTTCTAGAGGTTTAGTGACCTCGGTAATGGCTACCTCTGGAGAAACCCCCGGAACATCAATTTGTACGCCAATACGGGGATAAACAATTGATGGTAGTAAGTCCACTTGTAAGCGGGTCACATAAAATGCACCCATCACAAAAATGGCAATCGTCAGCATCAGCGTCCCAATATGGCGGCGAATTGCTGTGGCACTAATGCTAAATCCTGTCGGCTTGGGACTGGACGAGTCTTGGTTGCTCATAGTTACCTCTTAAAAATAATTAAAAAAAATAATGATGTAAGGCGCAAAGCGTCTTGCATCATTATTTAGAAGATTCCGATAACACGCTGAGCTTGACAGCATCACCATCCTGTAACTTGCCACCACTCCTAACCACAATGCGATCGCCTTCCTTTAAACCAGAGAGAATCACAACTTTGCCATCACGGCGATCGCCAAGAGTAACTTTACGCGCCGCCACTTTGGGTTCTTGCTGATCACCAGTAATCACAAAAACTGTGCCAGTTTTCGGCTTTCCTTGACTACTAGCATTAGTATTAGACTTTGGATCTGTTTTCGGCTTTGCTTGTTGATTGGTCTGGGTATTTGCATCTTTAGGTGATTGTGTCGGTCGTCCTGCTGCTTCTAGTGCGGTTTCCGCAATCACAATCTGGCGAGCCTGACTACTTGAAAACTGCACTCTCGCTAATTGACCGCTACCCAGCTTATTGTCACGATTGGGAACTACAACTTCCACAGGTATGAGACGGGCTACGGGATCAGCTACTGGTGAAATCCGTCTCACCGTTCCTGTAAACTTTTGATTGGGGAATGTATCAAATCGCACGTCAACCGATTGATTTAAACGAACCTTGCTAATCTCCAGTTCTGAAATCAGTACAATTACCTTAACTTGACTAAAATCACCTAATTTTATTACGTCATTCCCTGCGAATAGAAGATTGCCAGTTTCACTAACTCGCTCTAGCACAACACCACTAATTGGTGCAGTAATCGTAGTGTAGGATTGACGCTCCTGTTCTCTTAATCTAATCGCTTCTTGAGCTAAAACTCTCTGTGAACTTGCTCCCACCGTTTGTTGCTGAAGACTGACTTGTTGCTCAGCCGATCGCAATGATTGCTCAGCCGATCGCGCACGGGTGATCGCAGTCTCCGCAGTTTGGGAAGATACGGCTCCATCTTTAGCCAATTGGGTGAAGCGATTTGCATCAGCTTGTGCTTGTTGATATTCCAGTCTGGCTCTTTCCACTTGGGCGCGGGCATTTCCTACACCCGCACTTGCTTGCGCAACTTCCGCTTCCCTTGCCGCAACTTCCGCTTCAGCCTGAAGCACAGTTGCAGATAGAACTGCATCATCCAATTGGGCGATTGCTTGTCCAGTTTCCACACGATCGCCAACATCTACATTCAAATCGAGTAAACGCCCTTCCAGTCGCGATTTTACAGACACTTCTCTGATTGGTGCAGTTGTGCCTGTGTACTCTGTCTCAGCTTGGAGAGTATCAAACTTAGCGATCGCCACATCTACGGCTGTAGATGGTTTTTGGCTTTGGGTCTGGGCTTGAGTTGCGTCTTTAGCTGCACCACAGCTAGTAATTCCAACTGATAAGCCTGTGATCGCCGCTAACATCCAAATAGCTTTCATAGGTGTGAGGGCAAATGTTGAGTTTTCTAAAGTCATTCTAAGCGATGTTACTTTATTTTGTGCGAGATTCTCACGATAAATCTTTTAGTTAATAAATGCTTGTCGTCGTCAATACCTAGTGACTCGCAGTAAAATAAAGAACCAATTCTTTGTGGCGCGGCGTAGCCGCGCCACAAAGAATTGGTTCTTTATTTTTCAACTAATCTCACCTCAGTGATTCCTCCAAATGTTGTAGCAATTATCTTTTCTATTGTGATCAGTGCGATCGCTATAGGAATTCTGTGCTATCCATTGTTTGTGAAGTGGCAACGCGATCGCCTCATGTCGCAGCAATTTCCTAAGTCATGGTTAAGCATTATCGAAAGTAATCTTTCTATTTATAGGGATTTGACTTCTGAGCAGCAAAAAGAATTGCTCGGCTATATACAAGTATTTCTGAAAGAGAAGCAATTTATTGGCTGTCTAGGATTGCAAATTACGGAAGAGATGAAAGTCACGATCGCGGCGATCGCTTGTTTGTTGTTATTTGGCGATCGCAAGACCTACTTCCCAAACCTACGCTCCGTTCTCGTATATCCCCATGCTTATATTGTAAATGAGCTAACAATGAATAGCTATGTAGTGGAAGAACGCCGTGTCGCTAGATTAGGAGAGTCATGGACAAGAGATCAATTAGTTCTTTCTTGGGAACAAGTTCAGCAAGATATTCGCAATTGGAAAGATGGACATAATGTGATTTTGCATGAGTTCGCGCATCAGCTCGATCAAGAGGATGGTCAAGCGGAAGGTGTGCCAATTTTAGCGAGGGCTTTAGATTATGAGATATGGAAAAAGGTGATGTCGGCGGAATATTTGCAACTATGCGATCGCGTCGAAAATGGCAAAAAGACTGTCATCGATAGTTATGGTGCGACTAATCCTGCAGAGTTTTTTGCAGTAGCCACGGAGACGTTCTTTGAGAAGCCGCATCAGTTAAATCAAAAGCATCAAGATCTCTATGAACTCTTACAAAGATACTATCATCTCGATCCTCGACAATGGCAGAATTAAAGCTATAATTCTATCTATATACATGAGATCTAAAGTGGCAAAAGACATTTACCACAGTACTGTGAGAAAAGCTTTACAAAAGGATGGTTTGCAGATTACAAACGATCAATTGGTCGTCGGAAAGCTTTAGTGGATTTAGGTGCAAAGAACTTATTAGCAGCCGAACTAGAGGGACAAAAAATTGCTATTGAAATTAAGAGCTTCCTTAATCCATCACCACTTCATGATTTAGAACAGGCTGTAGGACAATTTGTACTGTATTCCAAATTGTTAGCCCAACAAGAACGGCACTGGACAGCTAATTAGTGATAGAGCGATGAAGCTGTTGATTGGCAAGGCTTTACAAGCAAATTGCGACTAAAGCCTGAAATCTTTGCCAGATAGGGATTACAGCTTAATATCACTAATTAGTGAGCCAGCGCCCTGACTTGAAGCTAGTCATATTTGATCTAGAAAAGCAGGAGATAGTACAATTTAGCCCAACGACAACTCAGACTTGCCTTGGCTCTTGCACAAGATACTATTCCTAACCAATTTGGTAAGCCTACTAATTCCCCGACTTTACATTGGGTTTTTCATTGAACGAGGGATTAGTATGAAATAACTGAGAATTGCCACATTTTTCGCATTCACTAAAGAACTGCAAACCGCTTTTTCTAATCTTGGCGCGATCGCCACAGGATGTACAGATATTTTTAATTGCCGTATTTTTACCGCAATCGTTACATTTAAAAAAGTAACTGTGAACATAGGCGATCAATAGATTTGGACTTTGGCAATGGCAACAAGTATTTGTTGAAGTCGGCTTCGCGGTTTTGATTATTGGCTTATGGCTAATGTCTGATTGCTGATGATTGTTTGGAGTGATAGGAATAATCTTTTTCGGCAGTGATACTGGTTTGTCTGTGGCGATCGGTTTAGAAATTAAAGGATTTTTAACTGGCGAACTGATGGGATTAGAAATTATTGGCGTATTACTTACATCATTAAACTTAGCCTTAACCTTTAATGGCGTATGATTTGCCAACAAAAAAACACTAATTCTTGGAACTTCCTCCATGTCAAATAGATAGGCAGATTTTAAACTAAAAGTTAATAAGCTATCAATTTTGCGATATTCAGAAACGATTTCTCTGACTTTATCAGGGATTTGATCGGCTTTGCACACATTATTTAACTTGTCATTTTTGGGTCGATTGATAATCCCAGAATCAGAAATTGCTACCAATACATCAATTGGCATCTTCTTAAAATGTGATTGATTACCAAAAAGTTTCTTATTCAGCAACGTCTCAACATTAGCCTCTAAATAATCCTTGATAAATTTTCCCTGTCTCTGAGCTTGCAAAATTGGTGATGGCATTCCTTGCCAAGCATTATTAAACCAGCGCTTCCACTCTCCCAGTTCATTCACCTCAACGCGAGTTGTCACACTTTTGCTCTCGATGATGATCAATCCATATCGATGCAATACCAAATGATCAATCTGGCAAGCATCCCCTGCTTTTTCAAAACGCAGATTGTTAAAAATTAGAAAGAGTTGATCATCTTTAAACTCACGTTTCAGATAAAAAGCTAACTGAGATTCAGCACGAAATCCCGCTTGTGACAATGGATCGCTTGCTTCAATGTGATCTAGCTCTTTAATAATCATTACTTTCTTAAACCCCCGAAACACTTTTAAACTTTTAGCCAAAAAAGGGTGGATGCGCTTCGCGCATCCACCCTTTTTTGGAATTTATTCAGCAGATGCAGCAGCAGCACGAGCAGCAGCAGCTTCGTCTGGATGTATACCCAAACGAGTCAGATTGAAACGTCCACGATTGTCAACTTCGCGGATTTTAATCAAGACTTCATCACCAACAGCAACTTCATCTTCGACTTTGCCTACACGACCTTCTGCCAATTGCGAAATATGTACCATTCCTTCCTTTCCGGGGAGGAACTCCACAAATGCACCAATCGGTATAATGCGGGTGACCTTGCCGAGATAAACATCGCCAGAACCAACACGACGAGTCATGTTTTCGATGATCCGCTTAGCTTTGAGTGCGCCTTCACCACTCATCGAGGAAATCATCACAGTGCCGTCATCTTCAATGTCGATTTTGGCTCCAGTCTCTTCGGTAATGCCCTTGATGTTCTTACCACCAGGTCCAATGATCATTCCGATTTGTTCAGGATCGATGCGAATGGTCAATAAGCGTGGTGCATAGGGAGAAAGTTGAGGTCTTGGTGCAGAGAGCAATTCCAACATCTTGCCCATGATATGAGCGCGACCAGTCTTAGCTTGCATCACTGCTGCACGCACTGTATCCATAGAGATGCTAGTGATCTTCATGTCCATTTGCAGGGCGGTGATACCTGTATCAGTACCCGCAACCTTGAAGTCCATGTCGCCAAGGAAATCTTCAATGCCTTGAATATCAGTGAGAATGCGAACTTCATCGCCTTCTTTGATCAAGCCCATCGCCACACCACTTACAGGTTTGGAGATTGGTACACCTGCATCCATCAGCGCAAGGGTAGAACCACAGACTGAACCCATCGAGGTCGAGCCATTGGATGACAAGACTTCCGATACTAGACGCAGAACATAGGGAAATTCTGCTTTTGATGGGAGTACAGGCAAAAGAGCGCGTTCGGCTAATGCACCGTGACCAATTTCGCGACGACCAGCCGATCGCATTGGTCGTGCCTCACCAACTGAGTAGGGTGGGAAGTTGTAGTGGTGCATATAGCGCTTCTTCGCATCAGGATGCAAATCATCCATTTCCTGTGCATCACCAGGTGTACCAAGGGTGGCGATCGTCAATACTTGGGTCAAGCCACGATTGAATAAACCGCTACCATGGACGCGAGGAATGACACTTACTTCTGTCCAGATCGGGCGAACTTCATCGAGTTTGCGTCCGTCAATCCGCACGTTCTGCTCGATTACCTGCAATCGCATCAGCTTTTTGGTGAGATCTTTATAAGTGGCACTGATTACTTTCTTATCAGCAACCAATTTCACTGGATCTTCCTCTGGCAAAGCAGCGATCGCTTCTAAAAGCTCAGCCTTGATTGCATCGAGAGCCGCATCGCGCACATTGCGATCTTTTTCGCAGCTAGCAACTACTTGAGCAACTTTATCTTTAACCGTATTGGCAATAAAGTTTTCTAGGGTGGGATCGGTTACTGGGTTAACGATTTCGGGGAGAGCAAGTCCTAACTCTTGCAGCAAGTCAAGTTGAGCTTTGATTAGTTCCAGTACGGCTTCATAACCAAAGTCAATCGCTTCGATCATGTCAGCTTCGGGCAGTTGATTAGCCCCAGCTTCCACCATGATGATGCCTTCAGCCGTACCAGCAACTACCAGATCAAGGTCACCTGCCTCAACTTCTGCATAGGTAGGATTGATGATAAATTCATCGCCGACTAGACCAACACGCACACCAGCCATTGGTCCCATAAATGGTAACCCTGCAATTAACGCAGCGATTGATGCACCAGTTACCGCTAAAACATCGGGTGGTGCTTTTTCATCGATCGCCATTGTTGTAGCGACAATCTGTACATCGTCACGCAACCAATTGGGGAATAAAGGACGCATGGGGCGATCGATCAGGCGGCAAGTGAGAGTTGCCTTTTCGGGTGGTCTACCTTCACGACGCAAGAATCCACCTGGAATCCGACCTGCTGCATACAGGCGCTCTTCATAATCAACCAGCAGTGGTACAAAATCTACACCGTCACGAGCAGGACCTCTGGTCGCTGTCACTAAGATTGCAGTCTCTCCGCACTGGACTAATACTGAGCCGCCAGCTTGGGGTGCAAAAGTGCCAATTCTTAATTTAATTTCCCTGCCATAAAAAGGGATAATTTTTGTTACGGCATCCATCTATAATCTACTTCCGTTTTGACTTTTTTCTCGTTATATATCTCGCAATGTTAGCACTGATGTAGTAGGGTCTGTTGTTTGTTAAGCGCGATCACTGCAAAAAATGGAGATATGCGCTTTGTAGGTACTTCTAATCGACCATAAAGGCGATCCTGCAATTTAGTGTCGCGGCGAAGCCGCGACACTAAATTGGTTTATCTAGGGCTGATCGCATGTTAAAAATTAAGAAATTTAAATATTGTCAGGCTCTTTTACTTACTACAATGTATTCAAGAAAAAAAATTTCTTGAGTTTACAACCTCATATCCGAATTGCAGTGTTAGGTAGGAATTATGTTTAAAACTGTTTTATTTCCTTTAAACAGAAGTCAAGAAACCCGCCAAGCTGTAGCCATAGTGATCGATCTCATTCAAAAATATCAGGCGCAGTTATATGTATTATCAGTTGCTGATCCTGAAGCTACTGACAGCGATCGCGCTTCATCTCAAGAACTAATTAAAGAAATGGAGGCTTACTTTGCGGAGGTGGGTATTACGATTAAAAGCAAAATAGCTGAGGGTAAAACCGCTTTTGTAATTTGTGATTTTGCTGATGAGATTAATGCCGATTTAATTGTGATGGGTTCGCGGGGAATGAGTTTGACCGAAGAGCATCCCGATGGCAGCAGTGTTAGCCAAAAAGTGATTAATCTTTCGCCTTGTCCAGTGTTGGTTGTTCCTTAAAAAAGGCGGCGCTTCGCGCCGCCTTTTTTATACTGGCTTGAGCGCAAAGGACTGTAAGCCAATCGTAGAGGCAATTCATGAATTGCCTCTACGATTGGCGGCGCAAAATTTGGTGCATTACTAAGGATGTCCATTCAATATCAGTTTCATTGTTGGATTTCCCTAGAGTGAGACGAATACTATTTCTGGCTTCCGTTGGCGAATATCCCATTTCTAAGAGGATTGAGCTTGGTTCGATCGCCCCACTACTACATGCCGAACCTGAACTGATCGCAATCCCCGCGAAATTCATTTCACGGACAAGGCGACGACCATCGATATATTTGTGATAAAAACTGAGGTGATGAGGTAATCTTGCTGAGGTGATCGCGCCTGTAGGAATCAGCTCGGGAATATCTGAGAGTAATGCGTATAGGCGATCGCGTAGTTTAGCTAAACGTGTAGATTCTACAGGTAATTCCTGTTCGGCAAGTTCGGCGGCTAAACCTAAACCTGCGATCGCCGCAACAGCCTGTGTGCCTGAACGGTAGCCACGCTCTTGTCCGCCGCCTTGGACTAAAGGAATTAGCGATCGCTTCTTAGTTGTAAGTGGATTGATATAAAGCGCTCCAATCCCCTGCAACCCATAAAATTTGTGAGCCGAAAGTGAAAGCAGATCAATCGGTAAAACTTGCACATCAATAGGCATTTTGCCGATCGCTTGCACCGCATCCGTATGGAATAACACGTCAGCATTACGACAAATTTGCCCTAATTTCTCAATCGGCTGGATCGTGCCAACTTCATTTTGGGCGGTGATAATCGATACAAGTACGGTATTAGGACGAAGTGCTTGAGCCAGATCCGTGGGATTAACGCAACCTTGGCGATCCACAGGCAAACGGGTAATTTCCCAACCATGTTGTTCGAGATATTGGGCTGGCAGCCGTATTGCCGAATGCTCAACCGAGGAAATGATCATGTGCTGTGGTGTACGGTATTGCCGCGCAATTCCCATGATCACCATATTGTCTGATTCCGTACCGCCAGACGTGAAGATAATCCCTTCAGGATCAGCATTTAGCAAACTAGCTACTTGTAGACGTGATCGCTCGATCGCCATCGTTGAGCGCTCGCCCCACTCATGTAGGCTAGAGGGATTGCCCCATTGCGATCGCATCACGTCCGCCATCAGGTCGATAACTTCTGGTCGCGCAGGGGTTGTAGCACCATGATCTAGGTATATTTGCATAAAACAATTTTATCTTAATCATTCAAAAAAGAGGAGGCGCTTCGCGCCTCCTCTTTTTTGAATGGATTTTTTCAGGATAAAGAAAATAGCTTAAAGGCATTATTGGTGGTTGCTAAAGCTAGAGACTCTAGATCCACCTCGCGCAACTTCGCTACACTCTCAGCCACATGCAGCACATAGGCAGGTTCATTACGCTTACCACGCTTGGGTATAGGCGCAAGAAATGGACAATCTGTCTCCACTAGGATGCGATCGCTTGGCACAATTTTTGCCGACTCATGTAAATCATGGGCATTTTTAAAAGTGACCACACCACTAAAGCTGATATACATCCCCAAATCGACAAACCATTGGGTTTCTTCAGGATTACCCGCCCAGCAATGCATCACGCCACGAATGGGCTGCTGAGGTGATTCTGCATTGATTTCTTGCAAGACTTCACGGGTTGCAACAGATGCCTCGCGTGAGTGAATAATTACTGGTAAATTTAGCGATCGCGCCGTGCAGAGTTGTGATTTAAAGGCTTCGATTTGAGCAGTTTTACTATCAGATTTAAAAAAATCTAAACCCGTTTCGCCGATCGCTACGACACGTTGATCACTAATTGCCAAAGACTTAATGCGATCGCCAACTTCAGGATTCCAACCTAATGTATTCAATTTTTTATCTAATGGATGTAACCCGACCGCAAAACTCACTTCAGGAAATTGATCAGCGATCGCCTGAATCTGACTAAACTCATCGGGACTCACACAAGAATGCACTAGTCTCGTTACACCATTACCTAGCCAGCGATCGCGAACTGCCTCAAGATCAGATTGAAAATCTTTGAAGTTGATATGTACATGTGTATCTACTAGTTGCATACAAAGAAACTCTAAAAATCAAAATTATGCTAAAAACCAGCCTCGATAAAAACAGCGAGAAAATTAAACACTTCCCCACAAAGCCGTATTAATCTTCTCGCTCAAATTTACTGGTCGAACAATCTCCATAGTTGAGGTCTAAAACTTATTGTCAAGAATAAAAATTCAGACAATTAACTTTTAATTTTGACCTTATCTAACAGAGATTTAATATGTGTGTTGCTTTACTCTTCAGGATCTTCCGATTGCTCATTACTCAACTGGATCAAATGAATATGCTTGTATCCAAGCTTAATTTCAAACTCATCACCTTCATTCAAACCCATTGATCTTGTATAGGTAGAACCAATTACGATTTGCCCATTTTTGTGAACGCTAACTCGAAACGTAGGTTCGCGCCCACGACCATCTTTATTCTGTTCAGGATTAATTGCAAATCCTCTAGCAGCAAGCACTGCCTCATAAAATTCTGTCAAATTAACGCGATCTACCCCATCTTTCCCACGAGTGAAATACCCGCATTTTTTAGCTTGCTCACGCTTGGGTAAGTTATTTAGCTCTTTTGCTTTTTGAAGAAGCGCCTTTCCTGTTAAAGGAGAAGTTACAGTGTCTGTCATAGGATTATCAAAAATTTCAAGATTTCAAAATTGAAAATTTCTTTCTAAGAATAGAAGAAATTTTGCAAATCTTAGGGATTTTAAACCATATAGAATTGCTATCTCATTGTCGTACATTTTTTAACATATTGGACAAAATATTAGACGAAATCGAAAAATATTTTTAAGATTTTCTATAAGATTAAAAAAAATATGCCCGATAGTGCCATCACACTTTAGCAAATACATGGAAACACGAAAGAAATACCTATAGGATTTGACTTAATATTTCAGGATGAATACTTCAATAAGAAGTAAGATAGCTGCTTTTAGATTAACTTATACCCAAAATTAACTAGACATTATTTTACGTATGATTTGGGTATCGATATTATTGTAATTTTTGATATGAGTAATGAAATATTGCTTTTAATTATCTTTTTGCTTAAAACCTCACACTAATTAAAGCTATATTTCTTCACCCATACAGGTGATTTATAGATTTTGCAATTTACACTCTCATAATTATTTATTTTTATCGCTGCTGCAAAATATAGCTAAACCATACAAGAGATTAATAATGCAAAATACGCATCTAACAAATTAAACCCCAAATAAATGAAGGCGGTGCGAAGTGCCGCCTTCATTTATTTGGGGTTTATCTCCTAAGCAAAACTTACATTGCTATAAATGAAATAGACATAATGTCTATTTTGATTAGCTTAGTATGAACGGATAAAGAGCATCCCACAGTTTAATGTAAAGCATTAATTTAGCCTTTGACATTGTCATTATGGAACTGATTTTAGTGTTTCCATCGCCGAAGACGCTGGAAACACTAAAATCAGTTTTTTGAAAGTCCGCCAACGGCGGACTTTCAAAAAACTGATTTTTATAATGAGAATTTCTGAGACCTTGATTTTAGATATTAATTGGGGTTAGGGCTTGGCTTATGCTAAGTTGTTACCCCAAACGCGAAAAGCATTTTCAATATTTTGATGGAGTAAGGGTATGAGCGCACAGGATCGAGTCCCCGTAGGTATTATTGGCGCGTCGGGTTATGGTGGTATCCAATTGGTCAGACTGCTGCTAGAGCATCCATTGGTAAATATTACTTACATGGGTGGCAGTGGTTCTGTAGGACAAAATTTTGCTGATTTATATCCACATATTGCCCATGCGGTGAACTTGCCCATCGAAAATCTCGAACCTGAAGCGATCGCCGATCGCTGCAAAATTGTCTTCCTATCATTACCCAATGGCTTAGCTAGCAAAATCGCACCTCGATTATTGGCTAAGGGCTGCAAAGTCCTCGATTTATCCGCAGATTATCGCTTCACGGATCTGCAAGTTTATGAATCTTGGTACAAAGAGGTGCGTACTGATGCTGAGGTTAATGCTAAAGCTGTGTATGGATTACCAGAAATTTATCGCGATCGCATTGCTACTGCGGACTTAGTTGGCTGTGCGGGTTGTTATCCTACGGCTAGTTTATTAGCTCTACAGCCTTTGCTCAAGCAAGGATTAGTCGATCCGAGTACGATTATTATTGATGCTAAGTCAGGTACATCTGGTGGTGGTCGTCAACCGAAAACTAATTTGTTATTAGCTGAGGCTGATGGTTCTCTTGCCGCCTATGGTATTGCGAGTCATCGCCACACCCCTGAAATCGAACAGATCTGTAGTGATATGGCAGGTCAAGAGGTGCTAGTTCAATTCACACCTCATCTTATCCCCATGATTCGCGGTATTCTGTCTACGGTATACGCTAAGCTGCGTGACCCCGGACTTGTGAAGGAAGATGTCCTTACTATTTATAAGTCTTTTTATCGCAATTCTGAATGGGTACAGGTTTTACCCAAGAATATATTCCCGCAAACTAAATGGGCTTTGGGTACAAATCTCTGTTATCTCGGCGTGGAAGTCGATGAGCGGACAGGACGAGTAATTGTGGTTTCAGCGATCGATAACTTGATGAAAGGTCAAGCGGCGCAAGCCTTGCAATGCATGAATATCATGATGGGCTGGGAAGAGTCACTAGCTTTACCTAAGCTCACTTTCTATCCATAACGCCCCTCACCCCTAGCCCCTCTCCCTTTGGGAGAGGGGAACAAGAAAATATTTGTAAAAAACCTAACTGGAATGTTGATTATATTCAGATTGAATCAGATCTTTCCAATATTTTGAACGTTTTTCCATCAGTGATGAATCATTTGCAGTTACTTCAAGGACTCCACAGATGAAAGCATTTTCTCCAAAGGTTTCAAAATCCCTTACTAGGCTTTCAAACTTTTTCCCAAATGTACCCTCTTTAAGTTGCCGAATATTTTCTGCATAACTGACTTCGATATTCTCGCTATAGCCGACATACCTATTCCCATTTGATTTATTAGTCATGATGTAAATACCACTAGTCATTGTGTAATCTAACTCCTAATCAGGGTAATGGCTTGATGTTTTATAGATAGAGAGGAAAATCAAGCTCTCTAGATCAATACAAAAATATCACAATTTTATATATGTTAGATTCTAATTAACTTTCACTGAAAATGACGAATGTTAAAGATATAGGTGAACAAGGATTGCTGAAAATTTTTCGGCAATATTGTAGTGAGGTAGTTGGGGATGATGGGGCGATCATGGGGGAAACTTTTTCTGATCGCCAGATGGTCGTGACTACAGATATGTTGGTGGATGGTGTGCATTTTAGCGATCACACAACTAGTCCCGAAGATGTGGGTTGGCGGGCGGCGGCTGTGAATTTGTCGGATTTAGCCGCAATGGGAGCGAATCCTTGGGGTTTGGTTATGTCGGTAGGATTACCACCTGATACAGTGATCGCTTGGATTGAAGGCGTATATCGTGGCTTTAGTGAATGTTTACGCACCTATGGCACGGAATTAGTTGGCGGTGATACGGTGCGATCGCCTGTTCGCACTTTATCGGTAACTGCTTTTGGACAAGTCCCTAAAAATCAAGTCATTCAAAGGCATACGGCGCGAGTTGGTGATGTGATCGTGATGACAGGTTTGCACGGACTCTCAAAGGCGGGTTTAGAACTTCTATTGGATGAAAAATTACAAGAGAAGTTATTAGCGCCGATGCAAATAGGCGATCGCCTTCTGGCAGGACAAGAGCTAGTAAAAGCAATCTGTAACTATCATCAGCGACCAATTCCGCGTTTTGATGCAATTCATCTTTTGCATAAAATCCTGAGAGAAAAAAAACACTTGAGTGGTTTTCCTCTCTCAGGAATGGATAGCAGCGATGGATTAGCTGATGCGATCGCCCAAATTTGTCGCGCTAGTAATGTTGGCGCAAAGATTTCTTGGGATGCGTTACCAATTCCTGAAGTTGTGCAAATCTTGGCAGGCGATCGTGCTTTGGATTGGGTCTTGTATGGTGGCGAAGATTTTGAACTGGTTTTATGTATGCCTTTGGATTTAGCAGAGAAGTTTGTAAAGCTTTTATCCAGTGCTGTAATTATTGGCGAAATTGTTGAAGGCAATCAACTTGATGGGTTAGATATGCGATCGGCTTTTCAACATTACGAACCCTAAAGGCTTTGATACTTTTGCTTCGCAAAAGTATCAAAAAATCTTATTTGGCTAGAGCTTTCTCATGTTGTCCTCGTAGCTGACCACAAGCCGCATCTGCTTCTAGTCCCCTTGTGCGTCGTACACTTACGGCAATTTTATAATTTTCTAAAACCTGCACAAAAGTTTGAATTGCTCTTTCGCTGGGGCGCTTATAATCCGCATCACTAACCGTATTGTAGGGAATCAAATTAACGTGACTTTGGAAGCCCCGAATCAAGTAGGCAAGTTCCTCGGCTTGTTCAGGAGCATCATTGACACCCGCCAGCAGCGTATATTCAAAACTAATTCTTCTACCCGTGATTTCTACATACTCGCGACAGTCATCCATTAAGGCGATCAGTGGATAGCGATCGGCTGAGGGAATTACTTGGGCGCGAACTTCTTGCGTTGGTGCATGGAGACTGACCGCGAGAGTTACTTGTAAATGCTCTTGGGCAAAGCGCGGAATTTGATTAGGAATACCGACGGTGGAAACGGTGATGTTGCGCTGACCGATGCCGATATCTTTGTTAATAACGTTGATTGCCCCAACTAGATTTTCATAATTAAGTAACGGCTCACCCATGCCCATAAATACGATATGGCTGACACGCTGCTGCATGACTTCCTGCACCGTCAGAACTTGATCGATAATTTCATGCTTTGCCAAGTTGCGCCGAAAACCACCTTTACCTGTGGCGCAAAAATCGCACGCCATTGGACAACCAACCTGAGTTGAGACGCATACGGTTAAACGCTTACTTGTAGGAATACCAACTGTTTCCACAATTTCGCCATCAGCGAGTTTCAGCAGAAACTTCTCTGTGCCATCGCGAGTTGTTTTGTGAAGATGAATCTGCGATCGCCCCATTTCCGCAGTCGGATTCAGAGCAAATTCTTCGCGCCATGCTTTAGGAAACACCGTAATATCTGTTAAGCTTCGCGCTCCTCTGGTATAGAGCCATTCATGAAGCTGTTTACCTCGATAGCTTGGTTGTCCTTGTGATACCACCCATTCTGTCAATTCAGAGAGCGATCGTCCCAATAGTGGTAGGACTTTAGAAGCAGAATTTGGGAGCGTATTGACAGTCATGACGGGGCAGCAAATGGGACAAGTATATTGATTTTATCAAATTTCTTACAGCACTTTTTGGTGTGTCAGAAACCAAGAATCTCTCTTTACACATGGAAGCATCATTTCTATCAAATTAATGGTCTATTGCCGATCTTATTTGTTTGATGTTCTATGGAGTTTATAGATCGGGTGTGGCTCACTACACCTACTTCTTAGGTTTCTTGATATAGTAAATTCCCATGATATTCGCTGGTAATTTATGAAACGTCGTCAAATTTTACTGACATTATTTGGTGTACCTGTAGTTGGTTCATTAATTTATGCGGCGATCGCCAAATCTAAAGTTCAGTACGAGCCTGTCTCAGCACAGTCCCCTGTAAGTAGTCCTAGCCAAAATCCTGAAATAAAATCTAGCAATAGTGACTCTAAGACTAACTCGGAAATCCTTGAGACGGCTGAAGAACCATTACTGAGGTTTGCAGCGATCGCAGATAATGGATTTGGTAGCCCCGATCAGTTTGCCGTTGCTAAGTCCATGTGGGAAACCTATCAGCAAAAGCCCTATGCTTTCGTCCTCATGGCAGGGGATAACATTTATTCCTATGGTGAAATTAGTCTAGCTAAAGCATATTTTGAAGAACCCTATGCCCCATTGCTAAGTAAAGATGTGAAATTTTATGCAGTGCTAGGCAATCATGACATTATTAAATCTAATAACGGGCTAGATCAGATTAATTACCAGCCTTTTAATATGAGCGATCGCTACTATTCATTTACCAAAGGTGATGTCAACGCAGGAACAGTAGAATTTTTTGCCCTTGACACGAATAGTAATGCTCCTTGGGATGCCCAACTTGCATGGCTCGATCAGCAACTAGCCAAAAGTACCGCCCCTTGGAAAATCGTCTACGGACATCATCCCCTTTACTCTTCAGGTAGGCATGGCAGCAGTCCCGAATTAGCCGCTAAACTCTCACCCATATTCGCTAAACATAAAGTTCCTTTATATCTCTGTGGACATGATCATGGCTACGAGCGATCTATCCCCCTTGATGGCACTATCTATATTGTTAATGGTGGCGGCGGCGCACCTTTATACAAATTCGGGCGATCGCCACACACGGCTTTTGTAAGTTCACAGTTTAGCTTTATGACTTTTGATGTCTATCAAGATAAAATCATCACCAAAGCGATCGCCACCGATGGCAAAGTATTTGACCGTGCCATAATTACTAAACTCGTTTAAAGTGAGTGGCACTTTGCGCCACTCACTTTAAGTTAACTAAACTATTAATTCCTATGAGCCTATACCTGTACGCGATTTTGCAAGCTGAAAATCTGGATCTGATCAAGAATCTTGAACTTAAGGGAATGAACGATCAGCCCGTCCAGTTTCACCCACTTCCACCGTTTGCGATCGTCTACAGTGAAGCCCAACAGGAGCGTTACCTCGCTAGCCGAGCCCATCTCCTCGCCCATGAAACCGTTTTAGAATCGCTTATGAAAGCGATCGATCCCCATCAAGCGGTTCCCTTACCATTGCAATTCGGGCTAGTTGTCGATGAATGGGAAGAAGTTCAAAAGGATTTGTTGATTCCCTTTGAAGATCAACTCACAAAACTCATTCATAACTTAATTGGTAAGCGGGAAGTCAGCGTCAAACTATTCTGGAATCAAACTGAAGAGTTAAATCTTGCTGTCGCCGAAAATGAGGGTTTACGCGAAAGACGGGAAGCCCTAGTTGGTAAGATTTTAAGTATGGATGAGGCAATCGCGATCGGGCAAGAACTAGAAGCGGCGATCGAGCAACGTCAACAAATAATCATTGATGCTTTTATCGATACTCTGAAGCCTCTATCCCATGAATATGCGGAAGGAGAATTGCTCACCGAAACCATGATCTATAACGGTTCCTTCTTAATCGATTGGGATAAGGAACCCGAATTTGCCGCCGCCGTTGAAGCTCTCGACCAACAATTTGAGAACCGTCTCCGAATCCGCTACAACGATTTCACTGCTCCCTATAACTTTGTCAATGTAGATCGAGAATAACTACAGCACAAATCGCTGTAAAAAAAGGAACGCTAAGCGTTCCCTTTTTTTACACAAATTCGGCTTCGATAGTTTCAGGTTGTTGCTGAGGACGTGGATCGAACTCGAATAGTGAGTAGACAACATCACGACGGATTTGCGTCATCATGTCTAGGAAGATTTCGTAACCTTCGCTCTTATATTCAATCAAAGGATCTTTCTGTCCATAGCCGCGCAAACCAACTGACTCGCGTAAAGCTTCCATCGCTTGCAAGTGATCGCGCCAGAGAGAATCAATCCGTTGCAAGATAAAGAAACGTTCAGCCTGACGCATTAAGCCAACTTGTAATGACTCCACCTGTGCTTCTTTAATTTCGTAAGCACGACGCACTTCTTCACGCAAGAAAGCTTGCATCTCAGGCAAGAACATATCATCAAGCTGATCAGGTTCAAGATCTTGTAAGAGATTCACAAATTCCTTGATTTTTTTCACCATCGCCGCAAGATTCCATTCTTCGGGAGGGAGTTCGGGATTAACGTAGGCATTGACGATATCATCCATGGTGCGTTCGGCATACTCAATCACGCGATCGCGTAAGTTTTCACCTTCAAGTACGCGACGACGCTCAGCGTAAATTGCACGACGCTGATTGTTCATCACTTCATCGTATTCAAAGACTTGTTTACGGATGTCGTAATAGTAGGTTTCTACTTTCTTTTGGGCATTTTCTAGAGCGCTGGTGAGCATTCCTGAACTAATCGGCATGTCTTCTTCAACGCGGAAAGCATTCATCAAGCCAGCCACGCGATCGCCTGCAAAAATCCGCATCAGGTTATCTTCAAGGCTGAGGAAAAATCGCGTCGAGCCGGGGTCACCTTGACGACCGCAACGACCGCGCAACTGATTATCCACACGCCGCGATTCATGGCGTTCAGTGCCGATGACATGCAAACCACCTAGTTTAGTTACTTGTTCATGCTCAGCATCAGTGACTTCTTCATATTCACGCTTGATTAAGGTGAAAGCCTCACGGAGCTTTTGAATAACTTCATCATCAGTAGGAGCTTTTTCCGAAGCAACCGCCAGCATTTCTTCTGCTTCCAATTCCGATTGACTCATTCTGCCTAACTTCTCAACTGCAAAATCTACAGCTTCTTTGAGCATCGTTTGAGCATCCTTAGAGAGTTCGCAAGGATAGAGACTATCGGATACTTTCCAAGTCTTTTTCTTCTTGCCATCCGTTGTGCCAAATCCTTGTCCTTTTTGAGGGCGATCGCTAAACATGCGTTGACCTTCATTGGTGAAGTCATCGTCATCTTCAGGACGGACTATCATTGGCATGAAGCTTTCACGTACCTTTAGACGTGCCATGTAGTCAGCATTACCACCAAGGATGATATCTGTACCACGACCAGCCATATTGGTAGCGATCGTGATTGAGCCTTTACGACCCGCTTGAGCAACGATTTCTGCTTCCCGTTCCACGTTCTCAGGCTTCGCATTTAATAGATTATGAGGAATATCCTTTTCACTCAACAACCTTGCTAAGACTTCAGATTTTTCAACACTGGTAGTTCCGATCAGTACAGGACGACCTGTTTCATGCATTTCGCGGCATTCTTCGGCAACGGCTCGCCATTTAGCAGCTTCAGTTTTATAAACCACATCTGACCAGTCACTGCGTCCACTCTTGCGATTGGTGGGCATGGTCGTAACTTCAAGATTATAGATTTTCCCAAGTTCAGCTTCTTCGGTTTTGGCTGTGCCAGTCATGCCGCCAAGTTTAGGATAGAGCAGGAAGAAGTTTTGATAGGTAATTGTGGCTAAGGTTTGGGTTTCATTCTCAATATCTGTACCTTCTTTTGCCTCGATCGCTTGGTGCAATCCATCACTCCAACGACGACCAGGCATGACCCGACCTGTAAACTCATCAACAATCGTCACTTCTCCATCACGGACGATGTAGTTGACATCTTTGAGGAATAATTCCTTGGCTTTGAGTGCATTAAATACATAGTGCGCCCAAGGATCAGCTTGGTCAAATAAATCTGTCACACCAAGCAATTTTTCGGCAAGCTCAAAACCTTCATCGGTCATGACCACGTTGCGTTGCTTTTCGTCAACTTCGTAGTGGGTTTCTTTTTGCAATTGATCGGCGATCGTCACTGCACCGATGTATTTCTCGGTCGGACGCTCGACCATGCCTGAAATAATTAGAGGGGTGCGAGCTTCGTCAATCAAGATCGAGTCAACTTCGTCGATTACACAGAAATTAAAGGTACGCTGCACCACTTCTTCGATGCTAGTCGCCATGTTGTCACGTAAATAATCAAAACCGAGTTCACTGTTAGTGGCGTAGGTGATGTCACAGCCGTAGTTTTTGCGCCGCTCGACTGGCTCCATTGAGTTTTGAATCAAGCCCACTGACATTCCTAAAAAGCGATGTACCTGCCCCATCCATTCCGCGTCACGGCGAGCGAGGTAGTCGTTAACAGTAACTACGTGAACGCCTTTGCCTGAGAGGGCATTAAGATAGCTGGGTAATGTAGCGACGAGAGTTTTGCCTTCCCCAGTTTTCATTTCGGCTATTTCACCCCGATGCAGTACCATACCGCCGAGCATCTGCACATCATAGTGACGCAAGCCTAGAACGCGGGTAGCCGCCTCACGAACAACCGCAAAGGCTTCAGGTAGGAGGTCATCGAGTGGTTCCCCGTTTTCGAGACGCTGTTTAAACTCTCCTGTTTTTCCTTGCAATTCGCGATCGCTTAGCACCGCTAACTCTGGGGCTAGGGAGTTAATGAGAGCCACTTCGGGACGGAGTTTGTCAAGCTTACGCTTATTAGGATCGCCAATCAGGTTTTTTAGGTTAAACATAGCTACCGAATGCAGTTAAAACAGGGGATGCGCCAAACGTGATATTTAATACGATTTTGGACTACAAGTATATATTACCCGACTGTTGAGATTACAAGCTTCGGATAACCGAAGCAAATGGATCACACTACCGCAAGCGGACGGGGAATTAAATTCTTTTTTACTAGAATATATTCACACCGCAGAGCGGCGGGGTATTTCCCATCGTTGTTAAAATAAAATTAAAACTTAAAAGCTTGTGATACCTTCGCGGCACAATCTCTGTTTTTGTACTGTCATTGATTCATACCACTATAGCAATGTAAGTTTTGCTTAACCCAAAAGATGAGTTGCGGCGCGAAGCGCCGCCACTCATCTTTTGGGTTTTGATTTGTCCTAGTTATCTCTTGCGCTGCTATAACGTTGTTGCTTATTTTTTGATCATTTGACAATTAAGACCCAAAAAAAGTTAAGGGGGCGCGTATCGTCGCCTCAACTTTTTTTGGTCTTAATCGTAGATAGGCATAATTAATTACAAACCCAAACCCGTAAAGTTACGCCCCCTGCGGGGCGTAACTTTACGGGTTTGGGAATTTATTTTGCACAAGTACTTAATCAAACTTTCGATAACATCGGGCTGTAATTAAATGAGGCTGAAATACCTCAAGAAAATTAGCTTGCAATGTGCGGAAAAAAGTATCTACAGTTTCAGGCTCATCTAAATGAATGGGATGCTCATTTTCAAAACCCTTAAAGAAATACCAATTAACGATAATTTTTCCTTGAGGTGAAAGCATCCTGTGGAACTGCATCAACTGATCACTAGGATCAGGTAAATGCTCCAACACATCAAAGCAAAGGACTGTATCAAAATGTCCTTCTAGCCAATCCTCTTGAGGAAGCTCTGAACGGAATGACAATTTGTGGCTTAATCCTAACTGCTGAAAGCGATATTCGACAAAACCTCGATTAATCGGATTAATATCACAATAGACAACCGATTCGACATTTGGACACATTGCGGTAGCGATCGCATGAGTACCAATGCCACCACCAAAATCAAGCACCCGCCCTTTAGCCTGATCGGCAATTAGTTTAAGAGTGCCGCCAATATAGTCTTGACTCTCAAGATGCCAGACACTCAATTTAAACAAATACATTTCGCCAACTTTGTCCTTGTAAAAAGCTGTTGCTTCTTCCCAGTCAAAGTCGGTATTTCCTAAATTTGCTAAGTCATGACGACAATTTTGCAGTTTCTCAGTAATCGTCACTGCATCTAGTTTCAAGAACTCTTGCAAATGTCTTTCCAATCCAAAGCCGTCTTGCCAATATCCTTCTAAGAAAATTGGCGTAGGGGATATAGTGACCATGTTAGATTGCAATATAGCTCTTTGCGCTCATTATGGCAGGGCTACTGCTTTTTTCATTTTCTGTTTCCTAAAACTAACCGAAGTCTTTATGAAGCGATCGCGATTTAATACACCAAAATTTTGGCTGAAAGTTATATTTCTGATGGCTTCGTCACTTTTATTGATAGTGTTTTTTCAGCACCTGAGTATCCACGTTAGGATTAGTACTTTTGTTCAAAGTACTTTGCTTTGGGTTAAGATGCTGGGAGCTATTGGCGCGATCGCTTTTATTGTTATTTACAACGTAGCAACGGTTTTATTTATTCCAGCATCCTTACTGACTTTGGGCGGTGGCGCAATATATGGCTTGGTATGGGGTTCAGTCTATGTATTTGTTGCGGCAACTTTAGGGGCTACCTTTGCTTTTTTAATTGGTAGATATTTTGCGCGAAACTGGGTAAGTGAAAAGATTAACAAAAATGTGACTTTTCGGGCGATTGATGAAGCCGTAGCGATCGATGGATTCAAAATTGTTTTGTTGACAAGGCTATCACCAATTTTTCCATTCAATATGTTGAACTACGTGTTTGGAGTAACTCGTGTGGCTTTGAAAGATTATGTCTTAGGCTCAATTGGGATGATTCCAGCCACAATTATGTATGTTTATCTTGGTTCTTTGCTTGGAGATATTGCTTTGCTGGAAATGCAACCAGCCAACATAATTAGTAATCCCCAAACTCAAATTGTTCGATGGGGTATTAAAGTTTTAGGCTTGGTGGCAACTCTTGCCGTAACTATTCAAGTTAGCCGCCTTGCCAATAAAATTCTTGTTAGTAAACTATAGCTATAAAAAAGGCGAGCTTGGCTCGCCTTTTTTATTTAGTTATTTAGCGAGATTACGGAGTAGCGATCGCTGATTTTCATTCATACTTTGCAAAACTTGTCTTGCATCACTGTTTTGCAACATTTGTAAAAGCTCTTCGATTTCTTCATTTAGCGCTTTAGAAACTGGCTCTTTAACTTTAGTTTTTTCAGCAACAGATTGATAATCAGCCTTAGAATCAGGCATCACACAAGTACCTGTCTCGCAATCCATGCCCAACTCTTGCCAATAGAGCGTTGGCACAGCTTTTCCATGCTGCCCAATATGCTCATGGTGGATCAAATCACTCTGTAAGTAATTACGAGGGGAATCATGGAACTTCACATCACGGGCATAGGGAATAGTATGGCAACCAAAGGCTTTGCGATATTCTTCAGAATCAAAGATTTTATGGAAGAATGCATTGACACCATGCTTGGTTAGTACATCCGTATACACCCCAATCTCTTCCTTATCATGGGCTGTTCTGCCAAGCAAATGCTTAAAGCTCAATTCCATAAACTTCAAATTAGAGCTATCACGATAAAAACTATCTAGATATAGCTCAGATACAACTAGCTCACCCAGAAAATGCCGCACATCAATTTTGCCCGCGAGAAAATCTTTCTCTAGATGAGCAATCTCTTTTCGCTCAAACTCGTAGGGTTGACGCTCCAGCACTTGAGCATAGATTTGAGCAAGGGCTTTTTGGCGATCTGTTGCAGAATGAACAGAATGACTCATGGCTTCTAAATCATGCATCATTTCTTCAGGGATAACACAAGTACCTGTTTCGCAATCCATGCCTAGTTGTTGCCAATAGATAGTGGGGATGACCTTGCCCCGTTGCCCCACATGCTCATGTTGGAGGAGATCGGTTTGGAGATAGTTACGAGGTGAATCATAGAATTTGACATCACGAGCATAGGGAATTGTGAAACAACCAAATGCTTTGCGATATTCTTCAGACCCAAGAATCTCATAAAAAAATGCAGATACACCTTTCATCATCAGCAAATCCATATACTTGGCAATCTCTTCATGTCCTTGGATTGCTCTACCAAGCAGATGCTTAAAGCTCCATTCCACAAACTTGAGGTTAGAACAGTCCCGATAAAAACTGTTGAGATAAACAGATGACATGACTAGGTCGCCGATGAAATGTCTTACCCCTAACTTGCCTTTAAGAAAATCTTTCTCAAGCTTGGCAATCTCTTTGCGTTCATATTCATAGGGCTGTCGCTCCAGCACTTGGGCATAAATTTGACGAAGAGCGGTTTGACGCTCTATCTCGGTGGACTTGCGATCGATGGTGATGGGGGTATGGGTATCCATGACATCTTCTCCAAAAACTCTCTACAAAAAACTTCTGAACATTGGTTAAATTGGCTATGAATCACCTAGAGTCTCGGAGGTAAATTTCTATAGCTTGGGCTGTTGATTTTTTGGTGGGTAACTTCCTAGTTAAGCATTGAGCAATGCTGCGATAGCCATTTCTGAATAGGGCTTTACCAAAGCGGCACATTCAGCAGGTAACATCTCGTCAACTACCGACTGCAAGAGACGATAAGCAGTAGAGCATTCTTTAGCAATTTGATAGGAATTGATGATATTTGCCAACCAATCCATCAAGGTTTCTCGAAAGAAGAGTTCATCATCACGTAATACTGATAGCGATGTATAACGAATTACGTTAGACATGTCATATTTGCATCGTTGCAACTGTTTTTGAACTAATTCAGGATATTGTTGAGCCAAGAGCTTGAGTGCTTTGATCGTGATTTCATCGGCGCGATCGCGCAAGAGATTATAAGTCTTGACACGTACTGAAAAGCTATTAGCAAAACGCTCTAAATTGAACAAATCACTATCATTTAGATAGACATGATCAATATTCGCAATTTTTTCATCCAAGGTGCGATTCATTGTTAGCATAATCTTCTTTGTTACCCCTCAAATAAACTTAGTAAATATACTTATTCGCCTTCTGCAATCTTGAAAACAGTCTCTCGAAATTCCCCCAATAATCTAACAATAGGATTCTATTTACCTGAACATCCAAGAATGAAATCAAAGTTAACTTAATAAAATATTTCGACATATAGTAATGCAAGTTTTGCTTAGGACATAACCCCCACAAGAATTGTTAGTGTCATTATTTATTCGCCACCGATTTGAGGTCATGTTTAGCATGATCTCGCTCAACCACTAAGAAAAAAACGGTTAAGCAACTAGTTTCGTGAGGGAATGCGCCCATCTCATCAGATTTATAGCTATAGTGCGAAACTCACGGAATAAACGCTCCAGATGATTCGACGTCCGAATATGACGGTGCAAACTGGGGTCAAATTCATAGAAAGTAAACGTCAGGGCTAGATCTCGTTGAAAGACTTGTACAGATTTTGGTTCAAGCAGTTCCCACTTAGGCGTAGCCGAAATCGCAGTCCCCCGCGATCGGCAAGGTGAGTTTGAACCGCAGATGGTGAAGAAAGGACAAAGCCGATTGTCAGGACTAGACGAGAAGATCATTGCCTTGTATGCGCGAGGGATGAGCGCCAGAGATACCCAAGCCCAGTTGCAAGAAAAGTATGGAGTCGAGTATCACCGACACTAATCTCTAATGTCACTGATGCGGTAATTGATGAAGTCAAGCAATGGCAAAACCGTCCCCTCAATGCGGTCTACCCGATTGTATTTCTGGATTGTCTGGTCATCAAAGTCCGAAACAATGGACGAGTTCAATAAATCCTTGTACTTTGCCTTGGCAGTGAATATGGACGGGTACAAGGAATTACTGGGTATGTGGATTTCCCCCAATGAGGGTGCAAAGTTCTGGCTATCGGTACTCCCTGAAATTCATAACCGTGGGGTCAAGGATATTTTGATTGCTTGCGTTGATGGTTTGTCTGGGTTTCCTAATGCACTTGAAACGGTGTTTCCGAAAACGCAGGTACAGTTATGCATTGTCCACATGGTCAGAAACTCAGTCGCTTTTGTGCCTTGGCAACAGCGCAAGCAGGTTTGTGCCGACCTCAAGGCTATTTATGCTGCGGCAACGGAATCGGAGTTTAACCTTGAACTCTTTGCGGAGAAGTGGGACAAGCAATATCCWTACAATCTCCAAGTCTTGGCGCAATCATTGGGCGAATATTATCCCCTTCTTTGCTTTCCCACCTGAGATTCGCAGGGCGATTTACACCACCAATGCGATTGAGTCAATGAATAGCAGTTTGTGGAAGGTGATTAAATCTCAACAGATTTTCCCCTCTGATGAGGCTGCTTTTAAGCTGGTCTATTTGGCGATGCGGAATATTTCTAAGAAATGGACAAGGCTCGATTCGTGATTGGAAACCCGCCCTCAATCGCTTTGCTATCCTCTTTGAGGATCGTCTCCACTTCTAGCTCCTAGACTTTACACAATCTACTTGACAGTCTCGGTTATATCATCGACCGCTTTCCATGCTGGAGTTGATTTCATTGCGCGGCTTTCACTGCCTCACGTCTTAACTGACCAGTACCCAAATCTTTGCCTCAATCGTTCAATGGTTCTGATGCTGATGTTGAAAATGTCACTAATTGATTGATCTTTCCATCCTCCTTCCTCTTGATTCTCATCAGCTTTTAGCAAAATATGAGCATGGTTAATTTTAGCTGCTGCTGACTTACCATTTTTGGTGATTTGTTCTAGTTTTTGGCGTTCTTCTTCTCTCAATGTCACTTTGTATCGTTTTGCTGGCATAGCTTTTTCCTTACTATTTTCTATGCCTTTATTTTACCCGTCAATAATTCTTTGACTGTCTACTAGGAACTTCCACAATAAAATAGCCATCTTCATCACGATAGAGAAGAACAGTCCTTTTGAGTAAGTCTAGATATGTTGCAACAGTCATAATTAGTCTCCAAAATTTTCCAAAGAGTCTGCAAGTATAGCTGTAGCCATTCTTGTTAGGACATAAAACCCAAATAGTGTGAGGCGGCGCGAAGCGCCGCCTCACACTATTTGGGTTTTGATTTGTCCTGATACAGGTGGCTATAGCTATAGATTACCTATAAGTATATGTGAGCATTTTTAATCAGCAATTTGATCAGCAAGAATTACTGCAATTTTATTAATCGCAATGCCATACCATTTTTGCATTCTCAGCAACTCTCCATCAAGCGGTAATGTCGGGGGGAAATCGCAGATGTAGCCAAGTTCGCGCAAAGCCGAAACGATCGCACTAGGAGAAATCCACCATTGCTGAGAGATATCTAACAGGTTTAATTTCTCTATATTCTCTAAATCAAGAGATTGAACTTGAGCGCGAAATTGATCAATGGAAGGAACAGACGGAATATGAGAACCAAGATAGATATAGTCAGGTTTGGCTGTGGCAATTAACCATTGCAGATGGGTGAAAGATGGCGGTAAAGTCCATAACACAACTGCATGATAATCTCGATCGCGTATGGGGCGATCGCAATCGACATCACCTTGAAACTTATCAGCAGGGCGATCACATCCGTATAGCAATAATGGGCGAGGCAATGGTCTGGGTGCTTCGCTGAGTTTTTGCCATTGGGGAATCTTGGTAATTACGGGCGCAGATTTATACTGCAATTGCAAATGCTTAGGCGAATTTTGAGAACTTTCCATTGCTGTACCTGTTGCTTCGCGAATGCCAACTACTTCTAATTCTACTGAAGTTGTATCTTGCCACTGATTAGCGCGTAATTTGTAAGCAATATCCACATAATCAGGCACAGGACAATATTCTCCCCAACGCCATGCGATCGCTTTGATCTTGCCATTGCCTGTATCTAGTTCTAGAGAAAGATGTTTGACTTTATCTCTGCCGCGAGTTTGTTGAGAAAGTACGCGCACATTTTGACTATAAAACACAGGATCGGGATTGCCGAGTCCGCAAGGTTGCAGGCGATCGCAGGTTTGTAACATCGTCATTGAGATATCGCTGAGATCCGCTAGTACATCAACATTGATCAGCGGCATGATGTGACTAGGAAGAAGATTTTCGCGATCGGCAAATTCTCTCAATCCATTTCGCAGCTTTTCCATATTCTCCGCAGGAAGCGTAAAACCTCCTGCCGCCTTGTGTCCACCACCTTTGTTACGGATATTCGCAATGTATTCGAGGGAATGAAAGACATGGAATTCAGGGATACCGCGCACTGAGAAGCGGACAGTTGCACCTTGATGATTTGATTCTGTTTCAGAATCTTCACAATGAGCATCTTCATAACTGCCAATAAAGACGGGTGCGCCATAACGTTCGACTAGTCGCGAGGCAACGATGCCGATGACCCCATGATGCCAGCCATCATCCCCAGCCCCTCTCCCAGTAGGGGAAAGGGGAGCAAGATTTGAAGAGTCCTCGCTTTTAGGAGAGGACTCTTCAAGTGAAGAGAGGGAAGCAGAACTTTTAGATGATGATTTTTTGCGCTTAGTAGAAGTCTTACTCCCCTCTCCCCCCTTGGGAGATGGGCTGGGGGTGAGGGCTTCTTTCACCTCACGATCAACAATTACCAAAACTCGTTCTTGAGTAATATCAAACCCCTCAGATCGCTTTTTGGCCATATAAGCGATCGCTTCTTCTTCAATTTCTTTACAAAGATCTTGACGCTTGCGATTAGTAGCTTCACATTCCTGCGCTAAAGCGATCGCTTCACCCATCTCCTCGCAGGTTAATAGATCGATAATTACTTGGGGATTGCCAATCCGTCCGATCGCATTAATGCGAGGACCCAGACCAAATCCGATCGCTTCAGGTTTTAGCCCAGTTTGTTTATCTTTAGCAATTCCTGTTTCGTTAATCAGCGCAATAATGCCAATTACTTTAGATTGAGATAACAAGCGCAAACCTTTTTTAACTAATCGGCGGTTGATTCCTGTTAATGATGCAAGATCGGCGATTGTGCCAAGGGTAAATAATTCTAATAAAGGATTTTCTAATTCGGCGCGTTTGCCGAAGCGATCGCTTAATTCCAACGCCAACACATAGGCAACACCGACACCTGCGATCGCCGCGTAGGGTGAATTGGGATCAACGCGATATTTCGGATTGAGGATTGCGGTTGCAGGTGGGATTTTACTAGCGTCTTCGGGGACTTCGTGGTGATCGGTAACAATTACAGAAATATTTAAGGATTTGGCGAGAGCGATCGCCTCATAAGCAACAATGCCATTGTCTACGGTGATGATTAATTTGACATCGCGATCGCGACAATCTTGCACAATCCGTGCATTAATTCCATAGCCCTCCGTCATCCGACTCGGAATTTCATATTCCACATTGCCACCTAATAATCGCAAGGTCCGAATTAATAGAGCCGTGCTAGTCATGCCGTCAACATCATAGTCACCGCAGATCGTAATGCGATCGCCATTTTTAATGGCAAGCTCAATGCGATCAATACTCGCAATTAAATCGGGAAATTCTTGTTTGGGATCAGGCAGATCTTCCAGTTCAGGATCGAGAAAAATCTTTGCAGCTTCGGGCGTATCAATACCGCGATTTAGCAAAACCTGAGCAATTATGGGCGAAAGTCCCGTAGAATTAGCGATTGTTTCTGACAAATCTGGTTGTGGAGAGAAAATCTGCCATCGCTGTTGAGGTAAAAGCATGAGAACAATAATATAATTATTAAGAATGTCTTAAAAATCCGTTGCGAGTCCGAAAACCAATGAGGACTATTCCAACATTACCTGAATCAACACTACAACTTTTACTATTTATTGACGATCGCCCTAAGGCAAAGGATTTAGTCAAGGAAGTAGAGGAATTTTTGCATCGGGAAAATGATTGCCGTTCCGAACTGCAAATAATCAATGTTGCTAGTCAACCACAGCTTGCCGAACTCTTTAAAGTCGTCATGTCTCCAGCTTTACTAAAATTATCACCTTTACCACGTCAAACGATTGCGGGGAAAAACATACTCAAGCAACTAGATAACTCTTGGGATACTTGGAAACAACAAGTATTAGACAAAACCACTAACCATCCCCCCGAACTTGCTCAAAATATTGACTATATGAACGAAGTCGCACATCTTGCCGATGATGTGTTTCGGTTATCACAGGAAAAAGCTGAAATTGAGGAGCAAATTCGCTTCAAAGATCGAGTGCTGGGCATGTTAGCCCATGATTTGCGGAATCCTTTAACTGCGATCTTATTAGCGATCGACACCATCGAAAAAAGCGGCGACAAAATCGATCCGCAAATGGTTTCTCGATTGCTCAAACATGCTCGTAATAAAGCGCGTGATGCTGACAGCATGATCACCGACATTCTCGAGGCAGGACGGGGAGCTAATGCTCAATTTCGTACCCAGCGCCAAAAAATTCAACTCGATCAGCTTTGTCATAGTGTCGTCAGCGATTTTTATTTTCACAAATGTCTAGAGGGGAAAATGCAAAAATTAGTTAAGGATATTCCCACGGATCTACCACCTGTGTATATCGATCAAGAAAAAATTCGTCAAGTTTTAATCAACCTTTTGGGGAACGCCACAAAATATACGCCCGAAGGAGGCAAAATCGAGCTAACAGTCATGCATCGCACTGCTCAAAAAATTGAAGTTAGCATTACCGATAACGGGCCGGGGATTCCTGCAGAAATGCGCGATCGCGTATTTGAGGAGCGCTATCGTCTAGAGCGTGATGATGAAGCTGATGGCTATGGAATTGGTTTATCCCTATGTCGCCGCATTATTACCGCTCATTATGGTCGGATCTGGGTCGATGACGCGATCGGCAAAAAAGGCAGTTGTTTTCGATTTACGCTACCAGTTTACTAAGCTTTTTAAATAAGAAAAAGGCGGCGCAATGCGCCGCCTTTTTCTTATAAATTCACATTTGCGGATGCAGTAATCACGATTGGGTGTAACCAACGAAATAACACAATTGTGATGGCAACGCCTATATAAGCGGGTCGCACGAATTCTTGTAAAACTAATTGCTGACGACCTTGGGCGATCGCCACAAACGGCAATATCGAAGTGCGTTCCTTAACCGCTAAGAAAGCATCACCGTAGCGTTTAAATAAACGTTGATCGCCATGCCATACTGCAAATAAATGATAAACAACTAAAGCGATCGCTGTAACCAATGTAAAAGAAGTTCCTAACCACAGCGCATGGGCAATTCCCCATAAACATTGACCAATCATTTGAGGATGGCGACAAATACGGATGATCCCCGTTTCAAATAAATGGACTTCTGGCTTTTTGATCGCAGCAACTTCAGTTAAGTTAAACGTCGCAGGATAAAGGAAGAGAAAAGAAATTGCGGAAAGAATCAAGACAAACTCACTTACGCCTGTAACTCCCTTGACATCCCACAACTGCACCCCGTCGTAACGATGGTTAAAGAAATAGATTAGCAACACTACCGCAAGCGGAATGCTTACTAATGCAAAAATCACACGGTATTGCCTTGCTCCAATTCGTTCTTCAGCCCACATTCGTAATTCGGCAAGCCCACTATGGGCGATCGCAAAGGTCAAAATTAAGCCCAGCATTACAAAATGGGTGAAATAGGTCGAGAAAAAGGAGCTAAAAGAGGTCATATTAAAACTATTAACTTGATTGAAATTGCGGCAACGCAACACTCTCAATAGTTTAGCCATACTTGAGCTTGAAGCGCAAAATTGCCAGATTTAACAAAAGCGTAATCGCGTTAGCTATATAGATTGGTGCAGCATTAACGATTAACCCATAAATCAGCCAGAGCGTAATCCCCGCAATAAAAGTAATTAACATCGGCAAAGAAATATCTTTTGTCGATCGCGATCTCCATACTTGGATTACCTGCGGCAAAAAGGCAAATGTCGTTAGGGCGGCTGCCGTAAATCCAAGGAGATTGGTGAAGTCCATAGGGTACACAAATAAGCTAATTTGGGGATGTTTTGCTTAGCAAGGCATCCCCAAATTAGAATTAAAACACATGAAACAACGCATCATCGGCATCACAGGAGGCATTGCTACAGGAAAAACCACGGTTTCCGATTATTTACACCATACCTATGGCTTGCCAATTCTTGATGCCGATCTTTATGCTCGCCAAGCTTTAACAGGCGAACGCCTAGCGAAACTCCGCAATCGCTATGGCAAATTAATTTTTGATGATCAAGGTAATCTTAATCGCCGCAAGTTGGGGGCGATCGTGTTTGATAGCGATATTGAGCGTCAATGGCTCGAACAGCTAATCCATCCCTATGTTCAAGAGTGCTTAATTAGTGAAGCTAATCGCCTCGCACCATCAACTGTAGTCATGGTGATCCCTTTACTTTTTGAAGCAAAAATGGAGAGTTTAGTAACCGAGACTTGGGCGATCGCTTGTGATCCCCAACAACAATTACAAAGACTAATGAACCGCAATCATTTGTCAGAATCTGAAGCATTGCAAAGGATTGCTAGTCAAATGTCTCAATCTGAGAAAATAGAACTAGCCGATGTCGTAATTGTTAATTCCGACAACCCCGAAGAGTTATTCTTTCAAGTTGATAATGCACTGCTTAACTCACAGTCAGGAATTTTCTTAAATATGATGTGAAGTTGCCCATGCACGCACTTGCCGAATCAAAGCATTTTCCTTCAAAGTGCTTTTAAATTCTAAAAAATTCTGAAGATCGATTGTTCTTAAGATAGGAAAAGCCATGCTGCGATCGCTTAGAGAATAGAGATCCCCAACAAGTTGATGTATCGTAATCGCTTGACCATCATAGCGCCATACTTCAGGCACTCCTAATTTGGCATAAATGGCGAATCGATTCAGCGAACTACTCGTAATATCGATCTCAATGGCTAAATCTGGTGGGGGATCGATTAGTAAATCAATCTTGTCTTTGCCCCAAACCTGCTCCTCATTTTGGATGTAGTAGCATTGATCAGGTTCTAGACCTCTTGCCAAATCTTGCCGATCGCAGGTCATTGAACCTAAACTACGAATTTCCATCTCCAATGACTCTGTTAAAGCCTCAACAATCCGACCTAACAGCTTTTTATAATTTTCGTGCAGGTCAGAGGGCATCCGAATTTCTAAAAGTCCATTGTCATAGGTAAGTCGCTTACTGGGCTGTACTTCTAAATCATCTGCGATCGCCCGATATGTTTCCCATCGGATTGAGGGGAGTAATATCTGATTGCTAGTGCGATCGCTAGATTTAGTAACAGTAACCGTCATTTTATTAATGGGTAGTCTAACTAAATAGGGATATGCAACCCGAAGTGTCGCATATCCCTAACTTAATATTTATTGCTGAGGCTGTTCAGGAGTTGTCGCAGGTAAATTTAAGGGAATTGGCTGTGAATTAGGTACAGCATTAGTTGCAGGTGCGACTTGTGCTGGTGGTGGAGCCGTCACAGTGGGCGTTGTAAACCAACCACCACTAAGAACTACTGTTAAGCCCAAAAAAGCAGCAGTTAAAAACCAAGTCACCCTATTTAGGGCTGTTTCTGCACTCTTGGTACTTGAGAATAGCTGAGCTTGACCACTAAAGCCACCCAAACCATCACTTTTAGGACTATGTAACAAAATTAAGACCACTAAGCAAATGGCAACAATAGACCAAATTATTTTTAAAGTTTCGTACATTTCAGATATTTTTTTTTATATATTTTTTCTATAAACAGCTTAACGCATCAACAATTAGATTAGAAAGTAGATGTGTTGCAAAGCAACACATCTACTTTCTTTAAGCAAATTGTTGACCTAACTCAATCGGGTTATGGACTGTAATTCGTTTTTTAGAGATCGCAATCATTTTTTGCTTTCGCAAATCGCCCAGCAATCGTGTCACTGTCACTCGCGTAGAGCCGATCGCTTCGGCGATCGCCTGATGGGATAACTTCAGATCAATCGTCACACCTTCAGTCGAAGGCGTACCAAAATCACGACAGAGAATCAACAAAAAGCTGACTAGCCTTGATCCCATGTCTCGATGGGCAAGCGTCTCAATCATCATCTCCGTCTGTAAAATCCGTGATGACAAACCACGCAATAGCACCATCGGTAATTCGGGATCTTCCTTCAGTGCCTTCTCTACTTGATCGATGGGGACAGAGAGCAACTCCACAGGCGTAAATGCTACTGCATGATAAAAGCGATCAGAGCGATTGCCAGTAATTAATGACAAAACGCCAAACACACTATTTTCTCGTAATAGGGCAACTGTAATTTCTTCACCTGCTTCGTAAACTCTAGAAAGTTTTACTGCGCCTTTAACTAAAAAGTAAAAACGTTCCGCAGGATCACCAGGGAAAAAAATTGTCTTACCGCGTTCAAACGTTTCCGTCATGGGTGGAAACATTCCCCCATTCATTTCGCGAAAGACTTCAACAAGAGCACGGTCTGCCAATCTTATATATCCTCTTTAACCAAAAATAAAACAGTATATATAGCGCTTCACAGTCTCGTGAAGTAAGGGACTGTTTCTCTCTCCGAAGGCGAGAGAAACAGTCCTTTGCAACTTAACTAGACTAGAAAAAGCTATAAAGCATCATTTAGTGCTTACTAGACTAGAAAACAGGCAAAATCTCAAATTCTCAAGAAAGTATGCCAGCACACAATCAATTTGAGTGATATATGTTAGCTTTCAACCTAATCTACAGCATGAAAGTATATGTAGATTCAGCGTACATTGCCTTCAAAGTTGTGACTTGAGAAGGCAATGAAAACTTTTCTAATTAGTCAAAGTTAAGTCACAAAATTAGAAAGCTTACCTAGAAATAGAGATAAGTATTCTCACTTAAACTTACTACATAATTGCAATTTGTATCATAGTGTACTTTTTATTGAATTAAGTATAGCTGTGAAAATAATCACGAAATAAAAACGGATCTATTCAAGACATGAAGGTTGAGCCCTACCGAAACATGCTGCTTACAGAGGTGTCTTCGTGGACTCGCCAAATTGTCTCACCTAAAAGGTCAGCAACTGATAGTACCCGTAATTGCGGAAAATAGTTTTCTTGTCTCACAGGTGTTGAGTTAGTCACAATTACTTCTTCAAATACACCACTTGACAAGCGATCAATCGCTGGCGGTGAAAAAATAGCATGGGTTGCACAAGCATAAACCTGTCGCGCCCCCTCTTTTCTCAAGAGTTTGGCTGCTTCATAAATTGTGCCAGCCGTATCAATCATGTCATCAACAAGGACAGCAGTTTTACCAGACACATCTCCGATGACATTCATCACTTCAGCCACATTATGGCTTTGACGGCGCTTATCAATGATCGCTAGAGGAGCATCATCGAGTTTCTTGGCAAAAGCCCTAGCCCGAGCTACTCCCCCTACATCTGGTGAAACCACCACCAAGTCAGGTAGCTTCTTCTCATTGAGATAGTCAAATAAAACTGGAGAACCATAAACATGATCACAAGGAATATCAAAATATCCTTGGATCTGAGCTGAGTGAAGATCCATCGCAATCACGCGATCGGCTCCAGACTGCACGATTAAGTTAGCAACTAATTTTGCAGTAATGGACTCTCGTCCTGCGGTTTTGCGATCGGCTCTTGCATAGCCGTAATAAGGCATAACTGCGGTGATCTGTCTTGCCGACGCACGACGGCAGGCATCAATCATAATTAATAATTCAGTCAAATGGTCATTAACAGGGCGACAAGTAGGTTGGATCAGATAAACATCACAACCCCGAATCGATTCCTGTACTTGCACATAGACTTCCCCGTCAGCGAAATTTTTTCGCACCATAGGCCCTAGTTCGATACCTAAATAACGGGAAATCTCTTGGGCAAGTGGCAAGTTTGCTGAGCCAGCAAACAGCCTAAGTCGGTCTTCACCGCTATTTAAAGAAGGTAGTCGGTGAAGTCCATGCCTAGTAGTCGTTAAGTGTGTCACTGCAATTTATCAGGAGGTAACATAGCCATCATTCTATTGTCAGGCTTAATCCGCTATTCGTACTATCTGTTTATGATTAAATTAGATATTTTTTCCAATCAAAACAAAATAAAAGCCAAAAACTAGAAGCATAGCCTCTAATTTTTGGCTTTTATTTAGGGGGACGGCGGCGCTGTAAAAAATCTGGAATATCTAGTCCTGGCTTACTAAGTTTGATCTCAGACTGAGATGTAGTGGGCATTGCAGCAGATGACGGTCTAGTTGTTGGGTTAGGTGGTGGTAGAGGCTGAACTTTTTTAGAAATTTGTGGGGGGATCGCTGGATGAGTTTTAGGAGCAAATCCCGTGGCAATTACTGTAATCCGAATCTCTCCATCTAACTTGGGATCAATCACTGCCCCAAAAATAATATTGGCATTTTGATCAACGACTTCGTAGATTGTCTCCGCGGCGGCGTTGACCTCATGGAGAGTCATGTCTTCACCACCTGTGATGTTGAAGACGACACCACTAGCTCCTTCAACAGAGGTTTCTAGTAGAGGTGAGGAAATAGCGGTCATCGCTGCTTCTCTGGCTCTGGATTTGCCTGAACCGATGCCAATACCCATCATTGCTGATCCTGCATCTGCCATAACGGCTCGAATATCCGCAAAGTCAACGTTAACCAGACCGGGGATCATGATAATGTCCGATATCCCCTGCACACCCTGACGCAGGATGTCGTCAGCAACTCTAAAAGCTTCTTGGACTGGGGTCTGCTCAGAAATTACGGAGAGGAGCTTATCGTTGGGGATCACAATCAGAGTGTCAACGCGACTCTGTAAACCAGCTATACCCTCTTCAGCTTGCTGACCACGTCGTCGTCCTTCAAAGGTAAACGGGCGTGTGACTATACCAACTGTCAAAGCGCCTGCTTCTTTGGCGACCTCAGCGATGATTGGTGCGGCTCCTGTACCTGTGCCACCCCCCATACCTGCGGTGATAAATACTAAGTCGGCTCCTTCAACGGCAGCAGCAATATCATCACGCGACTCTTCGGCGGCTTTCTGCCCGATCGCAGGGTTACCACCAGCACCTAAACCTCTGGTCAGTTTTTGACCCATCTGAAAGCGCTTAGAAGCAGATGATTGAAGTAGTGCTTGAGCATCGGTATTAAACGACCAGAACTCTACACCAACTACATCACTCGCGATCATGCGATTTACAGCGTTGCCGCCGCCGCCGCCAACACCAATTACCTTAATTTTTGCAACACTGCCCAACATGATATTATCCGCTTTTGTATCAACGCCTAACTGCTGCTTCATACGATTGTGAGAGTGACTTAGGTGTAGTCTAGAGTTATTTGAAAACTCAGAAAGTTCATCCATTTGCACGTCTACTTCTCCGTTTTCCGAACCATTTGAGTCCAAATCTGACCAGTCATTTTGAGATGTCATTTATCGAGGGATGTCATAAATAGAATCGTTTTACTGATGCTCTCTAGATTTTGCTAAGCTTAAACCTCATTCGAGTCAGAAGTTCGAGTAACAGTTTAAACCTACCAGAAAAAAATAATAATAGCCTTAAAACGACAATTTAGGATTTTGTTTCAGAAGATTTATCTTTTGTTGGCATATTCATTTCTAAAATTGGATTGCTAGGTTGGCTGATATCAATGTGTCTAAAACTTTTTGATTTCAGTTTTTCAGGTAATGTCCTGAGCCGATCAAGTGTCTCTAACTGTGTGCTAAAGAGTGATGGCTTGTATGTGCCAAAATATACCAGCCCTAGCTCTGTAGTCAAAATTAGATTTGATTCATCGCGAGCATCAACTTGAGAAATTTTGACCTGACTCTGGCTAATTTGGCGATACAGCGTTGACCATTGGCTGATTGATCGATTATTTGGTTCTAAGATCACAAGATTGGGTTTAGTAATATTTGACGGATAAGCTTTCGCAGAAACCCATATACCTTCGGCATCTAGAAAACCTTGCTGACCTTTGCGTGTAGAGTTAGCGATCGGCAAGCGTTCATGGACTTGAATAGTTAACTTAGAAGGAAAAATAGTGCGTGAAACCAAAACCTTAGAAACTGGGGCAGTTGCCTCTAATTGGGTAGCGATCGCTTGGGGTTGAATTTGAAAAATTGATTGGGGATATTGAATCGCCAAAGATCTCTTGATAGTTTCCTTGGAGAGGAGCTTGTTACCCTCGATTTCAATTTGATTGGCACTGCGTAATTGCCACTCTGGGAGCATGGCAATCCAAAGCATTGCGCCCGTAAGTCCCGTGATGAATGTTAACTGCCAAATACGTTGAAAGATGCGAAGGCGGCGTTGTTTTCGCAGTTGTTTGCGGCGGGCCACATAGTCTGCCTCTCCAGTGGAGATAGGGAATTCAACCGTCATCTTTGCTCCTACCTGTTCATAGTGCTAGGAGTCAGATGATGGGCTACTAGCAAATTGCCGTTCCAGCATAGCAATGATTTCTTCGCGTCGGTTGGAAATAGCTAAGGGATCATTGGATGTGGGGCGCAAAAACATTACTTGCTCTGTACGCTTGTAATTTGATGGTTGCTTTTTGTCTATTAAAGACTGGATAGCTTTAACAAAAAATATACCTGCACTTATTACTAAAAGTACAGACACTGAGATGTAGATAACTGCTGCGATCGCCATATCTGTAAATGTTTGATTCAAAAGTGCTGATATCACAATAGAGGAGCAAATCAGGTTTTTCAACTAGAGTTACAAAAATGTATAGATTTGCTTTGCAAACCTTCATAAACCCCTGCAAAAAGTCAGCGCTTCGCGCTGACTTTTTACAGCTAAGGTACGGAGAACGCGACAACCCTATGGGATTTGATGTTGCTATTGGTTCGGTATAATCAGGCTTGATTAACAATTCAGCAACATTTAGTAATAATTAGGAGCTTTGCGCGATATGCAAGAGCAGGGAACGATCAGCATTCATACCGAGAATATCTTTCCCATTATCAAGAAGGCTTTATATTCAGAGCGAGATATCTTCTTGCGGGAATTGATCTCTAATGCCGTAGATGCCATTAGCAAACTCAAGATGGTGTCTTACGCTGGCGAGACTAATCACTCCGCCGAGCCCGAAATTGTTGTCACAATTGATAAAGAAAAAAAGACGCTAGCGATCGCTGATACTGGCATCGGCATGACTGCAGATGAAGTAAAGAAATATATTAACCAAGTTGCTTTTTCTAGCGCCCAAGAATTTGCCACTAAGTACGCCAGCAGTGGTACGGGTGATCAACAAATCATCGGTAACTTTGGTTTAGGTTTTTATTCGTCCTTTATGGTGGCGAGCAATGTTGAAATTGATACAAGATCCTATAAAGAGGGTGCGGAAGCAGTCCATTGGGCTTGTGATGGCTCGACCACATTTACAATTGATGATAGCGATCGCGCAGGTGTAGGTACAACGATCACCTTGACCTTGCAAGAAGATGCTGAGGAGTATCTAGAAGAAGCATCGATCAAGCGGATGATTCGTAACTATTGCGACTTTATGCCCGTGCCGATCAAGCTAAATGATGAAGTCATCAACAAGCAAACAGCACTTTGGGACAAGTCTCCTAAATCAGTTACCAATGAAGAATATTTAGAGTTCTATCGCTATCTCTATCCTTACCAAGACGATCCTCTATTCTGGATTCATCTAAATACAGATTATCCATTTGTGATTAAGGGAATTCTTTATTTCCCCAAAATGAAGGCGGATATTGATCCAAATCGTGGACAAATCAAGTTGTTCTGTAATCACGTTTTTGTCAGCGACAATTGCGACGATGTGATTCCTAAGTTCTTGATGCCTTTGCGTGGGGCGATCGATAGTACTGACATTCCTTTGAACGTATCACGCAGCTTTTTACAAGGTGATCCAAAGGTTCGCAAGATCCAAGACTTTATTGCGAAGAAAGTAGGCGATCGCCTTACTTCTCTCTATAGCGACTCCCGTGAAGAATTTCTGAAGTGTTGGCAAGATATTAGCATCTTCATGAAGTTCGGCTCGATGAATAGCGATAAGTTCTATCAGCAAGTCAAGGAAATCCTAGTGTATGCCACCACTAGTGAATCTGATGAAGTCAAGAGCGAAAGCGGTAACTACACAACCTTGCAAGCTTATCTAGAGCGTAACAAGGCAGAACACGAAAACCAAGTATTCTACACCTCTGATCCGATCGCCCAAGGTACTTATGTGGAATTGCATAAAAACCAAGGACTAGAAGTGCTGACTTTTGACGCATTTATTGATAGCCACTTCATTAATTTCCTTGAGCGCGAATTTAAAGATATTAAATTTGCGCGTGTTGATGCCGAAATTGACGATCGCCTAGTTGATAAGGAATCAAAAACCGAAATTGTCGATCCGAAGACCAATAAAACTAAGAGCGATCATCTCCAAGATATTTTCCGTGACGCATTGAATAAACCTAAATTGGTAATTCGCACTGAAGCTATCAAAGCGGAAGATGTGGCTTCTGCCCCACCTGCAATCATTCTGCTGCCAGAATCAGCACGTCGGATGCAGGAGATGATGGCGTTGATGCAACAAGGTACGGTGAGTTTCCCTGAAGATCATGTTTTGCTGGTAAATACGGCTCATCCGCTTATGCAGAAGTTGATTGAGCTTGATAGCAGTCAAGTTTTAGTTGATGGTAAGTCAGAATCTGCGGATCTTGCTAACTTGATTTGTACCCATGTTTACGACTTGGCTCTGATGGCACAAAAGAGCTTTGATGCTGACAGCATGAAGGGCTTCTTACAGCGTTCTAATCAATTGCTAACTAAATTGACTAGCAAAATCTAATCTAAAAGAGAAAGGACGCTTTGCGTCCTTTCAACCCCAAAAGGAGATGGCGGCGCGAAGCGCCGCCATCTCCTTTTGGGGTTTTGATTTGTCTTGATACAAGTTGTGGCTATAAATCTAATTTATGGGATGTAAAACGACTATCGGTTGCATCCCAGCTTCGACAACTTCGCTAACACCTAGAAAATTCTGACTCTGGTCACACATTCGTAAATAAATATTTTCTGCGCCTAAGTTAGAAAAATTATCGGGAATCGCGATCGCTTGCCCCATACACCAACGCTTTGTCTCATCTTCGTTAAGCGAAACTACAGGTAAGAAATGTAAGCCATGATCAGGTGCAAGTACTTCGAGACTATGCGATCGCAAAAGCTCCTCAACCTGATCAAACGTCAAACTAGAATCTAAATCAAAACCATTGCTATAAGTGCGAACTAGCCCCGATAAAGTCGCCCCACAACCCAGCTTTTCTCCTAAGTCCCGCGCGATCGAGCGAATATATGTACCTGACCCACAGGCGATCGCTACATCCAATTCTGGATAATCCCCTTCAGCCCAATTTAAGATCCGAATTTCGGTGATTTCTACCTCACGCATTGGTACGTCATCTAATGTGATCTCCCCTCGACGCGCCAAATCGTAAAGACGTTTACCATTAACTTGAATTGCACTAAAAGCAGGTGGACGCTGAGTAATTTTGCCTTGAAATGAAGGTAGGAATTTTTGAATTTCGGTAAGCGTTAAAGTTGGACAGGGGCGATCGCTAAGTACTTCACCTGTAATGTCATCGGTATTGGTAACCAGCCCAAAGCGAATTTTTGCCTCATAGGCTTTGCCTTCTGGTAAAAATCTTAAAAGTCGGGTGGCATTACCAACGGCGATCGGTAAAACTCCTGTCGCCATCGGATCAAGAGTACCGCCATGACCAATTTTCTTTTGTTTGAGTAACTTTCGCAACTTGCTTACACAGTCATGAGCCGTAATAAACGGCGGCTTATCGATACTAATAAATCCATTGAACATAAAAATTACAAAAAACTGCGACGCTTGTTAATTAATACCAAAACACAAAACGGCATAGCTGTTTTGTGTTTTGGTATTAACTCAGTAAAGCAAGGATGGTTAGCAGCAATTCTCATTATGAAACTGATTTTGTTGTTTCCAGCGCCTAAGGCGCTGGAAACAACAAAATCGGTTTTTTGAAAGCCCGCCAACGGCGGGCTTTCAAAAAACCGATTTTTATAAATAGAATTGCTGGATGAGTAGTATGTTGCTTACACTGTCTAGGGTGTATGTCCTATGATTGTGATAAAGTACGAAACTTCCTATGATGACAAGAAACAAAATGAAACTAAAGCAAGGAAAATCTGTCCTAAAATATAAACAGTAGATATCAAAGATAAAGTTTCTTCAAAGTTGTATCTGTCTTGAAAAATATGCTAGACCGCTACACCTCATGCATACCTGTCGTTAGATTTCAATACTATGTGTTTTTAGCTTCACCATTTGTGATATGGGGTGAGATAAGTTGACTCGATTTGTATTCGGCGATATTCATGGTCAATTTGATGGCTTAATGAAGTTAATTGACTTCATTAAGTGCGTTCCTACTGACAAACTATTTTTTTTGGGCGACTTGATTGATCGCGGCGAGCGTAGTGCTGACGTTGTAAACTGGGTGATGGACAATAATCACATTTGCCTCAAGGGAAATCATGAGCAAATGTGTCTTGATGCTTTTGGCAGTAACGAAGAATCATTGATCTGGAAGGGATGGATATTAAATGGTGGTTCTAAAACCCTAGAAAGTTATGGAGCCGCTAATCTGCCAGAATCACATTTAGAGTGGATGCAGCAATTGCCGCTTTATATGGATTTGGGTGATGTATGGCTAGTCCATGCTGGCTTAAACCCCAATCTACCGCTCGAATTGCAGGGTGCGGCTGAATTTTGCTGGATTCGCGAAGAATTTCATAGTGCCACTGAGCCTTTCTTTGAAGACAAAATTATTATCACTGGACATACAATCACCTTTGTTTTTCCAGGGGTGAAACCAGGGAATTTAGTACTGGGAAAGGGATGGCTGGATATTGATACTGGTGGTTATCACCCTAAAAGTGGATGGCTATCGGCTCTGGATATTGATACGGCAACAGTCTATCAATGTAATACCTTTACCCATGAGTTGAGGGTAAATTCACTATCCGATATTACGACTGTGATTGAGCCAATGCCGACGCGATCGCAAAGACTGGAAATTGGCAAAACCAACGCTCAAAAGCGACGCTGGTCTTGGGTTTAAAAATAGAGATGTCGCTTTGTGACATCTCTATTTTTTAGGGTGACAATAAAACCTGATATAAATCTGGGCGGCGATCGCGAAAAAATCCAAAGGAAGCGCGATTAAGTCGAACTTGATCGAGATCGAAATTGGCTAAGATCACGCCTTCTTCAGTGTCATTTAACTCAGCAACCTTATCGCCGCGATGGTTAGCGACAAAGGAATGACCATAAAAAGTTTGATTTCCCTCTAGTCCGATCCGATTTGCCGCAGCTACAGGAATTACATTGCTGACTGCATGACCAATCATCGCTCTCTGCCAAGGATCTTTAGTATTCAGATTTGGTTCCTCAGGCTCGGAACCGATCGCCGTTGGGTATAGCAAAATTTCGGCTCCCATCAATACCATCGCTCTGGCACATTCAGGAAACCACTGATCCCAGCAAATGCCCACACCAATTTTGCCAAAAGCAGTGTCCCAGACTTTAAAGCCTGTATCACCACCACGAAAATAAAACTTTTCTTCGTAACCAGGTCCATCGGGAATATGACTTTTGCGATAGACTCCCAACAATGAGCCATCGGCATCAACCATGGCAAGACTGTTGTAATAGACCTGTCCTGACTTCTCGAAAAATGAAACAGGAATTACCACATTTAGTTCTTGAGCCAGCTTTTGAAAATGGGAGATCGTCGGATGGTTTTCTACAGGTTGCGCCCAATCAAAAAAGTAATCGCGTTCTTCCCGACAAAAGTATGACCCTTCAAATAATTCTGGTGGCAAAATTACCTGTGCGCCTTGATAGGCTGCTTTGCTAACTAAGTCGGATATTTTATTGACGTTAGTAGCGATATCAGCATTGAGAGATGCTTGAATAACAGCGATCGTGACATTTTTAGAGGATGACATCAGAATATTAGGATAGAAACGTTAAAATGGAGATATGTAGCTGTTGCACTAAACCCGAAAAAGCGTGAGGTGGCGACAGCTTTATCAATAGCCTAGCGCAGTCACGAAAAAATTCATGAAAAAACTTGTCATTTTATTGATTCAGTTTTATCGATTATTTATTTCACCATTATTTCCACCAAGATGTCGGTTTCAGCCTACTTGTTCGCAATATGCAGTGACTGCGATCGATCGCTTTGGTTTAGCCAAGGGAGGGACGCTAGCTGTTAAACGGATTTGTAGTTGTCATCCTTGGAATATTGGTGGATACGATCCTGTACCAGAACTATTGGTTCACCAAGATGAGTCAACATCAGTTCCTTGACGCAGATTGACACAGCAACAAATCTTGCACGATCGCCACAACATTATGCAGAGTAATGTCATTGCGTCCTAAAAAAGTCCGTAAATCTAAAATTGCTTGTTCATATTCTTGAGTAAAGCGATAAGCAGCGATCGGTTGCAAATCTGTATGGGGGATTTTCAGGACTTTCATGATGCCATTACGCACTGTGCCAATTAGTTCGCGAGAAAGTTCGGAAATAGCTTTTTGTCTCAAATGGCGAAACCCACGCACACTAGTGGCATACATTGCTGGCAATCGATTGAGCGCATAGGCGGCTACCTCACTTTTGTTGAATTGCTGATTTAGTTCAGGAGGTGTCGCTTTCTCGATTACTAAAAATACAAGGTGTTCTAATACATTTATTAGTCCGAGTTGGGCTTCCAAAGTATAGGATTCTAACGCCCTATATTCCATTTCTAGGGCATCCTTAGCCCGTTTATCACTAGACCATGAACCTTCGCAGGACTTAATATGAGAATCCCAAGCCTTTTCCAATTCTAGTCGAAAGGCTTCCTCCTGCTTTTGAACTAGCTGCTTTTGCATAAACCGTTTTGAGCTAGAAAGTACTGCTCGATGTTGGCGATTTAAATGATTAACATCTTGTAATCGAGTTTCTTCAAGCCCTTGAATTATTGTTTGATCTTCAAAGTTATTGATTTGGCTAAATTGCGAGCATTTATCAGACATTTCCTTAACGATAACGGGGACATCTCGCCACCGCAAATATTTACGTTTGAGAAGTTGATTGAGTTGATGTAGAACTCCTGCACTATTTAGAAATAAATGCTTAGGTAAAGGCGTAGTGTCATGCAATGGATCACCAAATAAAATAGCTTTGATACCATGCTTGATTGTTTGAGCAATCTGAGGATGTAATTCGTTTAAAGCATAGTCATATTGATATTTCCAGCCAATCATTGAAGTGGCAAATAAAGGTGGTAGTCGATTAAGTGCATAAGCTACAACTTCTGCAACTTTAACCTTGGGTTGCATTTCTGGGCGGAGTTCTTCTATTTGAATTCTAACTTCTTTAACAATAATCTCTTCTAAGACATTGATAAATATAGGCATAACTTTTTACTTGCTTAGAATTCATAGTAATTAGGATGCTTAGTATTTAGAAAATAACAAAGTTTTTTAGCTTGATTTTCTTTATTAATTAATATGATTATCGCAAAAATATCCAATTAAAATATAAATGATATTCTTGGAATCCCCCAAACCATAACATGTAATATATTTTAGAAAATTTACTTATTAGACTTTATTGGTAGGATTCAATCTATCAAAAAACTATCAATAAATTAACCGTACAAATCGCTTAACTTGTATAGTAAAATAAGGACTAAAAAAGTCAGAAAAGCTATAAAAAAGCAGAAAAATTATAAATATTTTGTATTTAATTAGTTAGAACAAATCAAACCCAAAAAGAGAATGGCGGCGCAAAGCGCCGCCATTCTCAAAATATAGGGAAGGGAGTCGAAGACTCCCTTCCCTATATCTATCCTAAGCGATAGCCGAAGCCTCTAACAGTCACAATATGCTTAGGATCACTAGGATCAACTTCGATTTTTTCGCGTAACCAACGGATATGAACGTCTACAGTTTTGCTATCACCAACAAAATCCACTCCCCAGACTTTTTCTAATAGCTGCTCCCGTGACCACACCCGACGCGGATGACTCATAAATAGATCCAGCAACCGAAATTCTTTTGGAGAAAGATTGATTTCCGTTTCGTTGATCGTAACCCGACACTCATCGGGATACATGGTGATATCGCCAAACTTATAAACTGTGGCATTAGTTGCCACAAAATCACGACGGCTACGGCGTAGTAAGGCGCGGCAACGTGCTACGAGTTCTCGCATTCCAAAAGGCTTACTAAGGTAATCGTCGGCTCCCACCTCTAAGCCCACAATACGATCAGATTCATTACCTCTTGCACTAATCATCAATACAGGGACATTATTGCCTTCGTGACGCAAAATGCGGCAAAAATCTAGTCCATTTATCGATGGCAACATTACATCTAAAATTACTAAATCTAGTCTTGCCGCAGTTTTCGCAATTTGCAAAGCACTATAACCATCTTCAGCTAGTAAAACGCTGTAACCTTCTTCACGCAAAGATAATGCGATCGCCTCTTGAATAATCGCTTCGTCCTCCACCACTAAGACACAACCGACAGTATTTTTAGGAGTCGAGGGAGATTGTTCTGTTAAGAGCATAAAAAAGTTTTATTAGGTTGGTCTAACCGTATCCAATTTTACATTGATTACAGGCTAATTATGAATTCAGGTTTGAATTTTGTTGTGGCGTAGGCGCAACAAAATTCAAACTTATTATGGCAGTGAGAAATTAGGAATCAAGGATTTTGCCATGTTTCTTAGCGTCTGATTGAGCGATCGCGCAATCTGGATATGAGGTTCATCGGATTCAATCGGCAAAATCTGAGTCATGTTGCCATGACTAAATTGTTGAATGACTAGATTTGCAGCTTCTAGACCTGTGACATAGGCTTTTTCCTGTGACCATGAGCCATGACTGGTAATTATCCAATCTCCACTCATATATAAATTGGGAAAGCTAGTAATCTCTCTCAGCAAATGCTGATAACTACCAGGGGCAAAATGGGTCACCGCACGAGGCAATCGAATTACGCTACTATCAACAACTTTGGCTATCTCAAATTCTGGTAAACAAGAAGCCAGATATTTCTGAACGATCGCCACAATTTCCTGATTATCAAGGGGCAAAAATTGATTTGCGTGATAAAAATCGACTTCGATTACGGAGCCTGTCTCATCAGCATATTCATCATGGAGCGCATTGAGATCAAAAAATGTCCAGCCCGTAGTCACATCAAAGCCAAAGCAGGCATTGGATGGACGGGGAATCTTGATTTTGCGATCGAACCATAGCCTTACAGCCAACACATCGATCGCACCTAAGTTCATCAAGTTACGAAATTCTCTACGTTTTTGCAAAGCAGGGCTACTAGAGACAATTTTCTGCATTCCCGAAATGCCTACGGAAAAAATTACAGCATCGGCTTCAAAGCTTTCATCGCCACAAATTACTCCCGTAACTTTGCCAGAATTATCAACCTGTACATCACTAACGCGGCGATCGGTGAGGATTTTGCCGCCAAGATCTTTAATGCGATCGCACCAAGGTTTAAAGATTTTTTCGCCGACAGTGCCACGACACCAAACCACATCAAAATCTGCTTGATGCGCCAAGATAAAGTAATACAGCATTCCCAAAGCCGCTGCCGCCGAACATTGTTCCCCTGGGGCAAATAAACCAACTAACAGCATTGGCTCAAAGGATTCGCGATAAAGCCGTTCCGATACGCCATATTGACGGAATAGTTCTCGGGCAGTGATACCGTCGTAACGCTTCCATGCATCGTCAGAGTTATCAAAATCAACGACAGCATACATTAAAGGCAATGCTGAGAGGCGATCGCTTAATGGCAATCTCTTAAACTTCGTATAGGCAAATGTGCCAAGGGGTGAAGGTAATCGCGGCAAGTCTTGAAAAATTGGGGATTCAACTTCTAAACCTGCGGGAGAGTATTGCGCTGATCTCGTCCAAGGCGTGAAAGGATCAAGCTCTAATTCTTTGACTAGGGAAAAAATATTACGATAGGGATACCAGAATCCATGAATTCCTGCTTCGACCGATCGCCCCTTTTCTGTTTTCCATCCTGCAACCAGTCCCCCAGCTTGCGATCCCGCCTCTAATAAGGTTACGTCATAGCCTTGTTTGGTGAGTTGATAGGTTGCGCCTAGTCCCGCCCAACCTGCACCAACGACGATTACTTTTGGTTTTTCGGTCATTTTTCCCTTAACGATAATTCTGATTGTTTTGCTGTCGCCTGTCTTTTTAGTATACAAACCCAAGAAGCAAGTAGCGGCGCTAAGCGCCGCTACTTGCTTCTTGGGTTTTGATTTGTCCCAGTAGTTATACTTTAGCCATAGGGGAAAAGCAGACAATGCAACAAATAAGAAGCCCTGCTAAGCATGGCTTCTTATTTAAAGTCTTTTACTAATTTTAAACCCGTGGGAGTCAGTTCCACAGGTATGCATTAATCCGTGGGATTCGGCAAGATGGCGAATTTCTTCGGTCTGGCGAGGACTTGGTTTCCAAGGATCACTATTGTCATAGCCATAATAAGTCTCTACACCATCAATGCCTAAGGCGGCGGCGGCTGGAATCAAGTCTTCAGGCGATCGCCGATATCTGGCAGGGTGCGCTAACACCGCCAAGCCCCCAGCCAAATGCATCGCCTTAATTACACTAATTGCTTGATAGTCTAAACCTGCGGTAGTTTTACCCTGCAAATAGGGAAGCATCGCCTTATGTTCGGGATCAAATCCATAGCCCAGAATATGCACTTCTGTAAAAATTAGGCTGGCATTCACCTCAATACCTGACCAAAGTGTTGGCAAAGATTGGGGATCGCTAGATTGACTGATTGATCGATCAAGATATTTTTTGGCAATGTAATATCCTGCGATCGCATGGTGATCGGTAATGGCAAGATCAGAGACCCGTAAAGCGATCGCCTGCTGAATCAAATCCACTGGCTGCATTTTTCCGTCAGAATGCACCGTATGCAGATGAAAATTCAGCCTATGCGGACAACTCATGGCATCAACGGACGCAAAAATATTTCGCAGCCTTTTAGTTGCGCTCGACTCTGATATCAACAGGGGAGTTTGAATCACCATGGCAAATCTCTACATAAGCAAATCTTTAACAATTCTTAATTTCTTGATCACAATTTTACCCAGATCAGGGCAAGCATCTTAACTTTATTGAAATAAATTCTCAAACTGAGCTAATTGGCGAGCCAATTACATTTACCTGTGAGTGCCTAAATCATTGCTATCGGGAAAGTTAGCAAGACTCAAGCAGTAGGTAAATTCAATAAGTTTTAGAAAACATTTAGGTTCACTAATACAACCTAAATAGCACACGTATCTACAGCAAATTAGGGTAATTGATCATACTGAACTTGCTCGATCGCATTGCGGTCAAGATTTTGTCCAGAGGTCTCGTAATAACTGGATAATAATTGGCGAGTTTCGACTTTCCCTAAATTCGACTCAATTTCCGCAGTGATCGCAACGCAATCACTGCCAGATATGTCAATCGCTCGCTCAACGATTTTGCCATCTTTCCCGATTAAGTACTCGATACGTTGATACTGCGACATAATCTATATAATTTTCTCAACAATAACAATTGCTAATATTCTAGCGTCTCTATATCAAAAATTGCAAAATGAAAAGAGTGGCTTTTCATTTTGCCCAAAAGCAGGATGGCGGCGTGAAGTGCCTCTATCCCGCTTTTGGAGTTGCACTGGAAATGTATCAATGTAAGTTTTGCTAAGGATGTAAAACCCAAATAAACGAAGGCGGCGCAAAGCGCCACCTTCGTTTATTTGGGGTTGGACTTGATACGTGAGATATAGACATGACGAAAATAGGAAGAATCGCTAAGCGATTCTTCCTATTTTTCGCTTTCGTTGCGATGCACCACTAATTCTTGGGTAAGAGGGTAGTCAAATAACTAACTGACCAAGAGATTTTAAAATTTGTAGTACCTCGTACAACTGATTTTCTGACTCAGATAGGGAAAAAACTTTGGATAGGGTATAAATTGGTTCAGCTTCACAATCTAGTTTGATAAAGCGAAATTCTCGTCCATTAGTAATCAATCCAAATCTTGACTTGGTAGCGTTAGGACTAGAAATCATATAAGTCAAAGCCTGCGGCAGAGCAACCATCACATCATATTGAATGCTTTTGGCTTCGATTACCAATATCCAGATGGATTGTTGTAGCACTAGGACATCAATCTGCCCTCGTACTACTTCCACTCCATCCTGAGACACTAACTCGATCGATTCTTCTAGGGTCGTATAAAAAGGCGGATCATAAAAACCTGCTAGGGAAAGCAATGGCGACAAGGTAACCATCTTGACGGTTACTTCTAGCAGTGGTCGATCCGCAAGATAAAGGTATTGTTGCCTTGTGCGATCCAGTTGCTGTTTCTCAAATTCACTAAGCGCGGGAGCCGAAACTAATAAGTCAGTAAAAAATGTATCGTTTCTATCTTGATGTAAGTGAAATTTGTTTTTGACATCATATAAGCTGAGCTTTGAAGCTTGTAAGGTTTGAACCATTGCCTTTCTCCTGTTTCCATAATATTAATTATCTCTCAGTTTCTAAGACCTTACTAACTGAGACCCCATCCACCGCAGTACCAAAATACCAGAGTGAAGCGGCTGCTTCAGCGCGGGTAACGGGCTTCTGCGGTTGTAATAAGGTTGTAAAGCCAAAGCTACGTCGAATGTTCGAGAGATCGCGCAGTTGAGCATCGGCAAAAATTGCATTCAAAGCATTCTCACTAATGCGATCGCTATCTTTAAATCCCCATGATTGGCTAACAGACTCTAAGGTTGCACTGGGCAAGGGTTGTCTTAGATCGAGGGGGATTTTCCATTGCACAAGCTCTTCCCTTAATAGTGGATCATTAGGACGAAAGCGATCGCCTATTCCACCAATTAGCCCTGCATTGGCTAAGCCTTGAATGATGCCAAAGTCAGGATGATTATTAGGAATATCCGTAAAACTAGCGCTATCAGTTGGTTGAGCAAGACGGATTTGGCGGCTAGGTTGATTTTTATAGAGGCGATTATTGGTTTCTAATAACCATCTGGCATATTCACGACGAGCTACTAAAATATTTGGCTTAAATTGTTGTCCAGTTTTGGGAGTGATTGTTCCAAATTTATTTAAGTCTTTAATCCAATTCTTAAGTGGAGCAGGTGCTGTGTCCAAATCACTAAATTCAACAGATTGCTTTTGGGAATTAGTAAAGTTTATAAAAAATAGTTCTTTGAGTGAGTTTTTTGCTGGGTTTGTTTTTTGCGGTAAGGACTGTAGGGCGATCGCTTTCATTGGGATAGACCAGCGATTAACAGGATTAATGGAACTAGTAGAAGAATTAGTTGGCTTTATTTCAGGCTTTATTTCAGGTTTTGCAGTTGGTTTGGGACTGGGTGATGTAGTGATCGGTGTTGGTTGATTAGGATTTTCAGTGATCGACTCAGAAGATGATGGACTAGCAGGAGCGATCGCGTTTTCCAAAGAACTGCCGAGATTGGAACCTTGGCAAGCCGTGAGGAAATAAGTGGTAAGACCAAACAGCAAAAATTTGAAAGTTTTAGCAATTAACCGAGATTTGAACTTCATCAAAATTCCACACCAATATCATCAGGAAAACTCAAGTCAAGCAACTGCTCAAGGCTATAAGGACATTCATTGGGCAAGATACTTTTCTTGATTGGGGTTTCCGCCAAAATTAGCGCTAATCCTAAGCGATATCCCTTAAGCAGGGCTTTATCTAAGTAAGATTTTAAGCTAGGGTTATCCGCTAACAGATCTTGAATTTCTTCTCTTTGCAACTGAATTGTGACCTGCCAACTGCGAGATCGCTTTGTGGGTTGATACTGCCATTTCAAAAGATGTCCAATCAATACACCCAAGCGATTCGATAATTCTTGCTGCTTTTGCTTCCCCAAACCCCCTATTTCCTCAACCAAATTCAACAAATCCAAGCTATCTAAATGCCCTAAGGACAGAAGCTTGGACTGCTCCAAAGTCCAGCCATAAAAGTCTGTCTCGTATAGTCCTGTGTTCATAGCATTTCTTTATTTGTTTTTTTAGCTGTTAGTTCAAGAAGCATTGCCATCAATCTCAACAAGATTGGTGGTAGGTGGCAATAGAGGGACTATTGGTAATGCACAGGCAATTTCAGGACGGAAATTCGCATAGCGGCTACGACGTACCGCAATGATTTCTGTCTGGATATCTTGAGTGCTTTCACCCAGACATAGTAGGAGATGAGTGGTTAATTCCAAACTTGTCTCAAAGGTGGGATGTACTACTTCCTTCGCACCAAGTTGATAAAGAGTATCGATATCCGCATCTTTTTCGGCTCTGACCACAATATCAATTTCTGGAGAAATAGATATTGCTCTCTGCACAGCCAGTCTCGTCGCGATCGGGTCAGAAATTGCGATTAACATCGATCGCGCATGGTCGATTTCTGCTTTTTCGAGAACGAACGGACTGGCACAATTGCCGTATAGATAGGGAATATTTCGCGATCGCAGAATTTCCACCTTAGATTCTGCATCTTCAATTACCAGCACAGGATAGCCCTTAGACTGCAACAAAGTGACAATGCCCTGTCCAATCCGACCATAACCGCAAACCACCACATGATCATGGAGTTCCGCATTTGCCGCAAGTTCTTGGGGCATATCCAACTTATTCATCCAAGCTTGGAGAAATGGCACTTTTTCGAGCAATTCTAAGATCTGTGGTGTTGCCTTGAGCAAGAATGGGGTAACCATCAAAGTTACGGCAGTTGTTCCTAAAATTAGTAGATATACCCGACGCGATACTAAGCCTAATTTCTGTCCTTCACTAGCTAGTACAAACGAGAATTCTCCAATTTGGGCTAAACCTAATCCCGCAAAAATGGCGACTCGTAAGGGATAGCGGAAAAAGCTTACTAAAGGTACGACGATTAAAAATTTACCAATCATCACGATCGCCACAAGACTGAGAATTAATTCCCAATTTTGGAGCAGAAATACAGGATCAATCAGCATCCCGATCGCTGCAAAAAATAAAGTCGCAAACACATCTCGCAGTGGTTCAACATAGGTGAGTGCTTGATCAGCATATTCCACCTCAGAAATCATCAAACCTGCAACGAACGCGCCCATCTCAATCGATAAGCCCAACTGCTCAGTCAGGAGTGCAATCCCTAAACACAGTACGATCACGCTTAGCAAAAATAATTCGCGGCTCTCGGTACTCGCTACCCACCGCAAAAATGGCGGAATTACCCAAATTCCTGCGGCGATCGCTCCGCCTGCAAATAAAGCTGTCACCGACAAAGCTTTGATCACTTCGATCCCCACTGACTCAGGATGATCCAATGCGGGCAACACTGCCAGCATCAAGCCTAGTGCTAAATCTTGGATGATCAACATCCCCAGTGTTACCTGTCCCTGTGAGGACTCTGTGGCATTGGTTTCCATCAAACTTCGTAGCACCACCGCCGTTGATGATAGTGATAAAATCCCGCCTAAGAAAATTCCTTGTGTAGGGGTCTCGACCCATCCCACCAGTACTGAGACAGCAGTGGTAAGAGCGATCGTCAACAAAACTTGTAAGCTACCACCACCAAGGGCGATCGCTCTCACCTTATTTAATTGCTTCAGCGAGAACTCAACACCGAGGGCAAATAGCAAAAAGGCTACCCCAAACTGGGCAAGGGTTTCTACCTGAATCAATTCCTTGATCAGCCCTAAACCTGTTGGACCAACAACAATGCCGCCAAAGATGTAGCCCAACAAAACTGGTAATCGCAGAGCCGCCGCCAGTAATCCGCCAAACGAGGCTGCTGCAAGAACAGTTACTAAATCAACAATTAACCGAAAATCTTCTTGCACAGAAACCAACTAAAGAACGTTGCCATCTATACTTTAGCTTGGATTTTGCTAAACCTAAAAGAGAGTTCAGCGCTCCGCACCGAACTCTCTTTTAGATAAACTGGCAAGTGTCATCATCGCTGCTGCGGAAGAGTAAACTTGGTTGCGTAAAGTCAGTATCATCCGACGAGGACAAGTTACCTTCCGCAGGATGCAACATTGATTTAGCTTCAATCTGATCGTAAAGAGTCTTGACTGCCTGAAGGATATAACTAGCTGACTGATCATAAGCAGTGGGTTCACTTAGCGATCGCGCTGTTTGCCAGATCGATTTTTCGGCTTTATCGTAGGAGGAATAGGCATAAAATAACTGCCGTAGCAGTCCATCAAGCCCATGCGTTCTCAACTCATGCCAATTATCGCGATCGGGATCAAAGGGGTAATACAGCACGGAAAACAGTAAAATCTTGGCTCGCATAGAACTGGTAAATCGCATTAGTTCCAATCGCAAGTCAAATAGATCAACGGCAATTTGCGGATCAAAGGGGATTTTACTACGGATTTGATGATTGTTTTGATGATTGGACTGATTAGGTTGATTGTTAATGGGGACGATTGGTGGAGCGATCGCAGGATTGACTGCTACCAAATTATCTTCATAACTGCGATCGGGATAAAGAGGTTCTAACTTACTAAGTAGCAAATTACCGATCACAGCATATTCCGAAGGTTTGGAAACTCTTTGCACTGATTCTTGGATTAAAGCTGTCAATTGCACCAAAGTGGGCATAAATGAGACCAATTCTCTCAAAAGGCTCGCCCAATCAATGCTATTTAATTGACGCAAATCGCTCTCCCAAACATCTTGATAGGTATAAAGCAAGAGTTTTTTGAGACGCATTTGCTGAGCATCTGTATCAATGCTATAGGCTACCCATGCATAAATATCAGAGTCATCGTTGAGATAGGGATCGATCATCGATAATTCATCTTCAGTAAAGCTGAACTGTTGATCCGACTGGGTTGTTGCAATCAGTGAGTTGTGGAGAGGTTCTTTTATAGAATTGTTTTGAGAAGTATCAAAGGGCGCAATCAGTTGTGCGGAACCCGCATTAATTACTAGATGATTTACTGAATAAGCAAGTGGTTGACTGACTGTTTGAGAATTGGGTTTGAATTGAGAAGAACTCATCGGTTCTGCAATTACGGATACTGGTATTTGTTGATAAAGCTTAGAAGCTGCATTAAAAACTATTTTGGCAACAATCAAGTATTGACGCTGCTTTTGGACAGCGATCGTCTTCACAGATTTTACTAAGTTCTCTTTTAGGGCTTCAATATTTGGATATTGTTGATATAAGTCTTCCAGTAGTTCCACAAAACTAAAATTATTTAGACGAGTGAGATCATTTTCCAAAATGCCAGTACATACGAGACATACTAGCTTCTTAGCCCTCACAGGGTCTTCGCTCATTTCAAGGTCATCGGATACTTCATCAATTAGCTTTTCCAGAGGACTCTTATTAATCTTCTCAGGATGATTGGAAACTAGTGGTAACTCAGAAAGAACTAGTGGTGTAGCTTCGCTAAAAACAGTCAGAGCTTGGGACTGCATTAGTAAAGGTTTTAGCGCTTCTAATACATCATTTGCTGATTGATAGCGTTGTCGAAAATCAAAGCGCACCATCTTATCAATTACATCTGCCAATGTAGGCGTAACTTTTGCGCGATCGCGCCAGCAAAACTCACTAGTAATTGGGTCTTCAGGAATCTGATTGGGCAATATCCCCGTTAGGGCTTGGATGGCAATCACCCCGATCGCGTAGATATCACTGGCAAACATTGTCTTGCCACTATATTGCTCATTGGGCATATATCCGGGGGAGCCAATTACCAAGCTGGAGGTATGTCCTAACTGACTAATTGGTTGGGTGCTAACTTCTTTAACTGCACCAAAATCAATTAAGACAATTTTTTTGTCACTAGCACGACGGATCAGATTACTGGGTTTAATATCACGGTGAATTACCTGTTGACGATGGACAAAATCGAGAGTCAGCAAAATGTCAGTGAGAAAATCAATCGTGTACTGCTCTCCCAAACACTGACCACGCTTAATTTCTTGGGTCAAGACATCGCCTTCAATCAATTCTTGAGCGAGAAAAAATTCTTCATCTTCTTCAAAGTGCGCTAATAAACTGGGAATACATTCATGCCGTCCCAACTTATAAAGTACCTTTGCCTCTTTATCAAATAGTTCACGGGAAATTTTTAAAATTTCTGCTTGTGATGACGCAGGCTTAAGCTGCTTGATCACACAGTTAGGGCGATCGGGCAGATATCCATCTTCTGCAATAAAAGTTTGGCTAAAGCCGCCGCCGCCAAGTTGTTTGACGATTTTGTAGCGCCCAGTCAAGGTTTTACCGAGCATAATCATTTCAGTCACTGCTAACTTGAATATTTTTGCATTTCCTTAACGTCCTAGCAAGTTAATTTTCGTCTTCTCGCAAAAAATGAAGTGCGGCGCTCTGCGCCGCACTTCATTGCTTCTTTTGGACTACCAATTTTCGCAAGTTTTTACAAAATGAGAATTGCTGAGTAATACCAATTCACAAAAGTGTCGTCACACTTTTGTGAATTATAAACCAGACCCCGTAAGGGTTTTAAAACAAATAGCAATGTAAGTTTTGCTTAGGAGATAAAACCCAAAAGATGAGTGGCGGCGCTAAGCGCCGCCACTCATCTTTTGGGTTTTGAGTTGCTATAAAACAGCTTAGCCGATTTGTCTTTGGGTATAAAACTGTTAGGATCGATCGCATAAATACTTTGAAATTTGAAACTGGTTACTGTCGTGGACGCGATCGCCATTAGCTCTCTTACTCTCAATATTGTTTTGGGATTATTTATCCTGATGTATATATTTCGGATCATCATGACATGGTATCCCCAGATTCCTATCAAGCAATTTCCCTATAGCCTAATTACATTTCCGACAGAACCTTTGCTATTTGTGCTGCGGAAGTTAATCCCACCGATCGGCGGGATTGATATTTCCCCTGTGATTGGTGTCGGTATTTTTAGCCTCTTGCGCGAAATGTTACTTGGTCAGCAAGGTATTTTGACAATGATGCAATAGATTTACCGCAATTACCGATCAAACGAACCACAAAAGAATTTTTAAAAGCGTTGCAAAGCAGCATTTTTAAAAATTCTTTTGTGGTTCGTTTTAAGAATGTTATTTTCCTTGATCATTATAAATTTGTGTAACACCCTAGAGGGTTAGAAAGATTTGGGTGATTAGGGTAAGTCTTTACTCTGCGTAAGGGAACATCACCTATGGCACTGGTCAGTAAATTAGTGGTATGAGAAAATCGAGACAGAGGATTTACTGACCAGTGCCAAGAACGGCAAAAGTTACCAAACTTGTTCACAAAGATCTAGACTATTTTCGAGATTCACTACTACATTAGTTGATAGTGCTAAAGTTGATACGGTCAGCTTAAAGCGCCGCCTATTCCAGCATGTAGATCAAGGTTTGTAGGGTTTATTAACAATGTTGCAAGAGATTCAGTTACCTGTTGTTGCCGATGCCAAAAAGTGGACTATTCAAGACAGTGAAGCACTTTATCGGATCAATGGCTGGGGGGAGCCTTATTTTAGTATTAACGAGGCTGGTCACGTAACTGTCTCCCCCAAAGGCGATCGCGGTGGGTGTATTGACCTGTTTGAACTGGTGAATGATCTCAAGCAAAGGGGATTGCGATCACCCATTCTAGTCAGATTTTCGGATATTCTCGCCGATCGCATTGAGCGTTTGAATTCTACCTTTGCCAAGGCGATCGCCCGTTATAACTACAATGGCGTTTATCGTGGCGTTTTTCCTGTCAAAGTCAATCAGCAACGGCAATTGGTGGAAGAAATAGCCAAGTATGGAAAACCGTTCCAATTTGGTTTGGAGGCAGGTTCTAAACCCGAATTATTAATTGCCCTTGCCACCTTACGCACCCCCGGTTCACTGCTGATTTGTAACGGTTACAAAGATGCTGAGTATATTGAGACTGCCCTGTTAGCGCGAAAACTGGGACAAAATACGATCATTGTGATCGAGCAGTTGGAAGAAGTGGAGATGATTATCCGTGCTGCGACAAAGTTGGGAATTGCGCCTGTGGTTGGTGTCCGTGCAAAGCTAAGTGCTAAAGGTTTGGGACATTGGGAAGACTCGACAGGCGATCGCGCTAAGTTCGGCTTGAGCATGTGGGAAATCCTCGAAACCGTCGAACAATTGGAATCCGCAAATATGCTAGATTCTCTGAAATTGTTACATTTTCATATCGGTTCCCAAATTAGCAATATCAGCACAATTAAAGATGCTTTGCGCGAAGCAGGTCAAATCTATGTGCAGCTTACAACACTAGGCGCACCAATGGGACATCTCGATGTGGGTGGCGGTTTGGGCGTAGATTACGATGGCTCCAAGACGAATTTCTATGCTTCCAAGAACTACAGTATGCAAAACTATGCCTACGATATCGTGGCAGCAATTAAGGATGCTTGTACTGAAAAGGGAATTCCAGTGCCTACCTTAACGAGCGAAAGTGGTCGGGCGATCGCTTCTCATCAGTCAGTTCTAATTTTCGATGTCGTTGGTATTAGTGGAATTCCGAATCAAACGATTGAGCCTTTACAAGAAGATGAACATTTAATTATTCGTAATCTCTTCGAGACTCTAGAAAACATCAATGAGAATAACTATCAAGAGATTTATCATGATGCCGTTCAGTTTAATCAAGAGGCGATTAGTCTGTTTACCTTTGGCTACCTCACTCTCAGACAACGCGCTAGAGTGGAACGCCTATTTTGGGAATGTTGCGATCGCATTCTCAAGGTAACTCGCAAACTTAACTATGTCCCCGATGATCTCGAAGATCTAGAAAAAGCGATGGCGCTGACTTATTATTGCAATTTCTCGGTGTTTCAGTCTGCTCCCGATAGTTGGGCGATCGATCAACTCTTCCCAATTATGCCGATCCATCGCCTCAATGAGGAACCTAACTGTCGCGGCACGATCGCCGACCTTACTTGTGACAGTGATGGCAAAATTGATCGCTTTATTGATTTACGCGATGTCAAATCTACTTTAGAATTACATCCTTTCATTGCGGAAGAGCCTTACTTTTTAGCTTTATTCCTTGGTGGAGCCTATCAAGAAATTCTTGGCGATTTGCATAATTTGTTTGGTGATACTGATGCCGTGCATATTCATGCAACGCCTACAGGCTATAAGGTTGAGCATGTAATTAAGGGGGACTCGATGACTGAGGTATTAGCCTATGTCCAGTACAATCGTGACTCGATGCTAGAGAATATTCGCCAAGAGACGGAACGCGCTCTCCAAGAGAAGCAAATCACTCTCGATGAAGCAAGGTTGTTCTTACAAAAATATGAGCATTGCCTAAATGGTTACACCTATTTAAGTTAATCAAATCTCAAAACTGTTGTGGGAGGCAAAGCCTCCCACAACAGTTTTACGGCAAGAAATTTTGTAAAAGTGTTGCAAAGCAACACTTTTACAAAATTTCTTGGTTTGGGTTTGAGCGCAAAGCGCTGTAATTTGCGATCCTCAGCGCGTATTAAGCATAATGTCGCAGTTTCTACTAAAGTTACATTAGCCCAATATTGATTTGCTGCCCCACGGGTATCGCAAGTCATTAATTCAGAATTGCAAATTAGATTTTTTGGTAAAACGTGGAAATTTTATGTATCAGTAACGGACATGGCGAAGATATCATCGCAGCCCGTATCTGCATTGAATTGGAAAAGTTAGGATTTTCAGCGATCGCCTTGCCGCTTGTGGGTGTGGGACATGCCTATGCTAAGGCAAATATCCCGATTATCGAAAAGTTTACACAGGCAATGCCTTCGGGGGGATTTGTCCGCATGGATAGCCGTCAGTTAGCCCGTGATGTCAAAAGCGGATTGGTGGGGCTAACCCGTAAACAATTGGGTTTTGTGTGGAAATGGTCGCGTGAAAACCGCAGAAACAAACGGCTAATTTTAGCAGTGGGTGATATTGTGCCATTGCTATTTGCATGGTTGCCATCCCAGTTTGGCGGTTGTAATTTTGTGTTTGTTGCCACGGCTAAGTCAGAATATTTTTGGCGCGATCGCAAAAGTAATTTACCCCATGTCAAAAAGCCTTTTGGCGGCTCGATCTTTTTTCCTTGGGAACGCGCTTTGATGAATAGCGATCGCTGTAAGGCAGTATTTGTCCGTGATCTGCTCACTGCCGAGATCTTAAATCAAGATTTTAAACTACCTGCGGTTTATCTCGGTAACTCGATGATGGATGGGCTAGAACCTAAGGGGCTTAATTTTGGTATTGGGGAAGATGAATGGGCGGTAGCGATTTTACCTGGTTCGCGATCGCCTGAAGCCTACGAAAACTGGATGACCTTGATGCTTTGCGCTCAAGTTGTTTCCCGTGCCATTCCCCATAATGTACATTTCTTAGTAGCGATCGCCCCAGATTTGGATATAGAAGTCATTGGACAGAGCATCATTCAAAAGGGTTGGCTACGCATTGATGAAACTACTTTTAAGGTACAGAATGCACGGCTAATTCTCTTGCAAGATGGCTTTAGCGATTGTCTCCATCAATGTCATTTAGGTTTAGCAATGGCGGGAACTGCGACGGAGCAGATGGTGGGTTTAGGTAAGCCTGTAATTACGATCGCAGGAAATGGTCCTCAATTTACGCGCAAATTTGCCGAAGAACAAGCGGATTTATTAGGTTGCTCGATTAACTTGATCGAAAAACCTGCTCAAGTTGCCGATGTTCTCAATGAGATTTTGCAAGATCCTGATTACTTTCAAGAAGTAAGTCGCAATGGCGAGGAGCGCATGGGGCAAGCAGGAGCATCGGCACGAATCGCTAAACATATTAGCGATTTAAGCTAAGAAATTCACCCCAAAAAGAATAAAACCTAAAAGTAAGCTGGTGATATTAGTAAGTAAACTGAGCAATCCAGCTTGCTTTAAGGATAATTGCCCCAGACTTAGAGTAGATATCAACCATGCTTCATAGACTACCGCAAAAACTTCAGAAACTGGCAACGTAAAACGATAGGGAATTCCTTCAGCGATCGGAATTCGATTGCCGTAACCAAACCAAAGAGCGATAAAACCGCCGAGGATATTCATGCCGATAAAGATCAGCAAAGAGAAGAAGACAATTTTTTTAGAGGAAGCTTGGCGCTTTACATGCATAGCCAAACCATAAAACATGGCTACAAATAAGGAGCTAATTCCAAAGTACCTTCCTAAGAGAATTTGAAATGGTTCCAAAGATGGAAAAAATGACCAAACCACTGGATAGCTAAATAGATTGACCATCGCGATCGCCATCAATACTCTAAAAATATTTTGTTGGGATGCTTTGCGCCACCATAAAACAATTGCACCTACCAATAGTTCAGAGGCAATTGTCAGAAGCCATCCAGTCAAAAACATCTGACTTGTATATTCTTGAACGGGCGTTAAAATAAAGTACGCAAGTTTATTCTCTTCCTGAATTACTTGTAAAGAATCCTGAGTAACTTGCACTTGCCAAACACCACTATGGGGGAAAGATGCAGTTTTTTCTTTGGGATCTTTTAAAAGCGTAGGGCTTAGACGCAAGCGATCAGAAAACTGTCCAATTAGCCTAAACCATTTATTGGGATTATCTTGAGGTTTAGTTCTATCTATGGGAAAAGTATTAACAAGATCACTAACCAATAAGCAGCGATTATCAGAGCAGTTAAACCGATAACTGCTATCTATCTGCAAGGCAATAGCAGAAGAATTTAGACAGCCTGTATCACGACATTCGCCGTATTGAATAAACAACCTTGGCTGTTCACAAGTAGCCGTATTGCATTCAACTATCTGTAAGCCTTGCAGGGTTTGTTGACCTACTGGATAAGAGAATGTAAACCAGTTCATCGGAGGTGGCGGTGGAGCATTAGCGCTAGCAGTCGAAGCGAATAAAACAATCATCGCGATCGCCAAAACTCCGATCAATTTCGACAACTTCCATTTCATAGATTAATAGCCTAATTTTGCTAAAATCAGAACTTCAGAAAACCAAAAGAGAGTTGCGGCGCAACTCTCTTTTGAGTATAGCGATCTCAAGAGAATAAATCTTTAAGAAAAAGTGATATCTCTGCGCGTTCACTAACATTAAAGAAGTCAAGGGGAACTACTCCATCCAAGTGACGACTAACTACACCAAAGCCCAATCTTGCTCGACGATAGCTTATGACTAATGGGCTATTGACTGGTAAAGGTAGTCGGAACCAAGCATCAAAATTCGGAGACTGCGCCATACGATCGCTCATTGCTTTGATGATCGCTGCTGAGCGCTCATCAGGTAAACTACTCGTAGCAAATACATAGGCGCGTTCTAGTAACTTGTCTCGCAAATTAGGATTTAGCCATGCCGAAACCACCATTTCTAGAGGGGTTTGGGGATTTTGCTTAACCGATTGCAACGCATTGATGTCATTGGAGATCGCCTTAGCGAGTAGAACTGCGGTGGGATTACCCGTTTGCTGGAGTTCGTTAACTGCATTAGGATTACCATTCCACCATTGTAAGGTAGCAAGATTAAGCGCTTTTTGGGAATTACCACGATAGGCAGTTTCCAGATTGGCTACTACTTGCGGATAAAGACTCTGAAAGGGTGCATCTTTCCAAATTGGACTAGTAATAAAAATAGGATCGTTAATTACTTCCGTCGTCATGGCGGCGATCGCTTCAGCTTGTTTTCCTTGACGCAATAGACTGATACCTAATCCAAAGGAAAGCGATCGCTTATTAGGAACAAGTTCTAAACCTCGGCGGAAATAAGTTTCTGCTGCTTGAGCAGCGCTGGTTTCAGTTTCTCGGAGACTGAGCCAAGCAGCAGCGTTGTACCCTGCTTCGTTATGAGGATTAGAGGCGAGCGCTGTTTTGATCCATGCTAAACCTTCTTTTTGCCATGCAGATGACTGCGGTAAATTCGGATAGTTAACTGCGAGATCGGCTAAATTCCAACCCAACTGGTAGGAATAGTAGGGTTCCCAAGGTGCAAGTTGATGCGCGAATTTGAGTCGATCTTGGAACTTGTCAACGGCGGCGATCACTTCAGGTAAAAACTCTGGTTTGGCGGCTGCTAAATCTACTCTTGCCGTTGATAGATAAATAAATCCTACACTCGATGCTTGCCAAGCGATATTCACAGGAACTAGCCATGCGATTGCAGCTCCCAGATAAACTGTGGCAATAACTGCTAACCAAAAGCGTGGCTGCTTTTGATGACCGAGGCTAATTAATTCGCCTGTATGCATTTGTCCTAGATAAGCCAAGCTAGCAAATATAATCACCAAGCTGCCACTAATCGCAGGTACATCAAGCTGATAGTCAGTAATAGCTAACATGCCATAACCAATCAGACTGCCAAATAAACCATAGGCGATCGCCTGATCCTGTGGATTAGCTTGCCAACTGCGAGATTTGTGCAATTTGATGAATAGCGACACAATTGCTACCAGTACAAACACAAAGGTAATTACTGCACCGATCCCTAGCTCCGCCCAAAGATGAACAGGCGTACTATGTAACTGAAATAAAAGTTCGGCTTCGCGTCCAGCCCATTGCGGACGGTATTGCTGATAAAGCATCACTGCTGAGCCTGCCCCCGCGCCAAATAACCAATGCTCTAAGCCAATCCTCCAACCCACATCCGCCGCGATCGCTCTAAATAGCAATTCGCTAGATCCTTGAGTGGGATTAGCAAAACTAGAGGTTAAACCTGAGATAAGCGATCGTAAGCGATTATTTGTAGAAATTAAAAATGCTACTAAAGCGATCGCCCCACCGCCGCCCAAAGCCACTAACCAACGATTGCCTCTACCACGCAACAAAGCCACAATAATTCCATACAGAACGATGGCTCCTAGCCCTAAAAATCCGCCCCGCGAACTGGTGGTATACAAATCAATTAACCCTAATCCGATCGCCGTTAGCCATAGCGATCGCCACATTCCTGTCTGAGCGATCGCCAAACTAGCAAAAATCGGCAAAACGAGCATCAAAAATCCTGCCACATAGTTTTGATGTCCCATCGGAGCCCAATTGCGGGACTGCAAATCTGAGAAATCGTAACTAAGATTTAGCCCCCATTGATTAAGCTTGGCAAAATTAGCTAACTGTGGCAGCCATGACTGGGTGATCCACAGAAATAAACTTTCAATAATTACCACAAATCCTAATAAGCCTTGAAATCGCAAAATGTTGGACAATTTCTCTCCTGCCTTCGGTGGGAGAGAAATTGCGGTCGGTGATGCGACATGCAAAAAATTATTGGTTACATACAGCGCAATAAAATAGCCAAAGGCAGTCAGGCTATACCACATTCCCTGATTTGGGAACCGTGAAAACATGGTCGATAAGCACAGTGTTACCAAGCCAGCACCGATCGCCCAGTCAAAGCCACTACCCAATAAATAAAATGGTTTCTCGTGCCGCCATAGATTTAATAAACCTGCGATCGCAAAGCATAGCAATCCCACTTGCCACAGTAACACCCAAGGGAAAGTCACCATCTGCGTACTACTATCAGGCAGGAGCGTGAATAAAATATAGGCGGCGAAGCCTAACTGGACGATTAACCGACCTGTACTCATAAAATTTGGTAAACCAATTTCTCCAAAGAAGCTATAACTTGTGAAGTCAATAAGCTAGACTGCAATTATCTCAGTAATTCCTGTTCCGAAACCAAATTTGGGATTTTCCCAGTAATTCTCATTATAAAAATCAGTTTTGATGAAAGTCTGCTTTAGCAGACTTTCATCAAAACTGATTTTAGAGTTTCCATAGCCTGCTGCGATGGAAACCCTAAAATCAGTTTCATAGTTAGAGTTAGTCATCTTGGAAGATTTCACTAGCTTTAACAAGGGGCTTAAACCCCTTGTCTGCTTAAGTTATTTTTGCAAGCTGCGTTACTACAATTTGCCGTATTCGTGTTACAGAAAGCTAAAAAGAGATATTATGACGATCGCTGATACTTAGCAACTTATGAACGGGGTTCCCAATTTTTTTGATCCTAGTGAGAAACTGGAATATGAATCAATTGCTACAGCAATGTTCTCCAGCAATAGCCCTGAAGAGTTGTTAAAAATTTTTTTAACTAGTTTAGGCGATCACTTAGATGTCAATCGTGTAGCAATTTATCAATTCACCAATCAAGACGAGGGGATTGTATTGGTAGAAGCAATTTCTCCTAATATTCAAAACATTAAAAATCAAACATATCCAATTTCTTATTTTGGAGTGGATTCTCTCCGAAATTATCCTCGTGATTGCGCTATAAGACTCTCAGATGTCACTCAAACACCTGAAATATTTAGCGTCCATCAAAGTTGGCAAATCACTCAGGTGAAAGCGATGATGTCAGCCCCAATTTTATTTAATTCATTGGGAGCCTTTGATCAAATCTGGGGATTAGCATTTGTCCAACAATGCGATCGCATCAGACAATGGCAGAATCAAGAGGCTTATTTTTTATTTGAGCTATCTCAAGTTTTAGGTCAATGTTTGCAGTCTTGGGAATTAAGTTTGCGATCGCCCACATTCTCGAACTCATCGTTTACGGGTTATCAACCTGTTGCTCAATCCCATGATCTAGAAGAACTGATCGTCAGAAGAGTAGAATTATCTAAGGATTCAGAAACTATACCAAGCCAGCCAGAGTCAAACACAGATGATATTGCAGTATCTAACAACTTCATTTTGTCTGATGATGAAGAGAATGAAATACTGGATAGAAGTCGTATCAGAAATAGTGACACTTCTATCAATCAAGCCATTAATTTAGCCATGCAAAGACTAGATCAAAAAATCTTATATAGCTCTAGTCCCTATCCTCGTGTTTTTGCCACCATAGATGCGCCACAAGATATCTACGGTGTTGATTTGGAATCCACAACCCTAGAGGATGTACTAGAAAGTTGCGCTCAAGATCCAAACCAAGATCAACCACAATCAAAAGTTGATTATTTACAACAAAGAGTTGGTGATCTAATCGAAAGTATGCAGCAAAAACTAGATGAAATCGCAATGCTTAAGCAACAAGTGCAAGAATTAACTGCATCCCAACAGGAATTTCGGCAAAGATTGCTAGATTTACAATCTGAAAACTTATCCCAAAACATCAAAGATGCAGTTATCGAAATGTACCGATCTCTCACCTCAGACCAATAAAAATTTGAGAAAGTATCGCTCAGTGATACTTTCTCAAATTTTATTGGTCTAAAACAAAGCGCAAAGCACTTTAATTACGAGTAACAACTGCCTCGATATGAGCAGTTTGAGTTTTTATATTTGTCGCAGCATCAACTTTACTATCAACAGAGGCGATCGCCCAACGCAATGGCTCACCATGCTTGGCTAGTTCTTGCTCGACAGTTTTAGCGATCGCATCTTGATTTTCATTAATCTCAATTTCCGCAGTAATAAAATGGGTAGTCATCAAGTTTTCTCTTTTAATTTAACAGTATGTATGTGTGGTGGCTTTGCAGCCACACATACAATTTAATTGATAGAATTGTATAGCGCATCGAACCACGCAAAACAGCAAAGCTAGTCCGTAACGCCGTCTTTTACAAAAAACAAAAGATGAGTGGCGGCGCTTGAAGCGCCGCCACTCATCTTCAACAAAACTGGCGACAGCTATACATTCACTGCTAGACTAAACAAAAGAAAAATTTAACGATTAGCACACTTACTGAATCGATGCCTCAAGACACTGTTGCGACTGTTTCGACTTCTGCACCCAAGATCACCACAGATGAAGCTCTAACCATTTACGAAGATATGGTACTAGGGCGTACTTTCGAGGATAAGTGCGCGGAAATGTATTATCGCGGAAGAATGTTTGGGTTTGTGCATTTGTATAACGGTCAAGAAGCCGTTGCTACTGGTGTCATCAAAGCAATGCGTCCCGATGATTATGTATGCAGTACCTACCGCGACCATGTTCACGCACTCAGCGCAGGTGTCACCGCCAATGAAGTCATGGCTGAACTGTTTGGTAAAGAGACAGGATGCAGCAAAGGTCGTGGCGGCTCAATGCATATTTTTTCAGCCAAGAATAACTTTTTAGGGGGCTATGCCTTTGTTGCAGAGGGAATTCCCGTTGCATCAGGTGCAGCATTTCAGTCTAAATATCGCCGTGAAGTGATGGGCGATCCTAATGCTGACCAAGTAACGGCTTGCTTCTTTGGTGATGGCGCAAGCAACAATGGTCAATTCTTTGAAACGCTGAATATGGCAGCTTTGTGGAAGTTGCCCATCATTTTTGTGATCGAAAATAATGATTGGGCGATCGGTATGAAGCATCATCGCGCTACTTCTGATGTACGGATTCATAAGAAAGCAGAAGCTTTCGGGATGCCCGGCTTTGAAGTTGATGGCATGGATGTGTTGTCAGTACGTGAACATGCTCAAGAGGCTATCCGTCGTGGTCGTGCTGGTGAGGGACCTACAGTTTTGGAATGTATGACCTATCGCTTTAGAGGACACTCTCTAGCTGACCCTGACGAGTTACGCAGCAAGGAAGATAAGGATAAATGGTTTGGACGCGATCCGATTAAAATCTTTGCGAGCCGTGTACTTGAGCATGGCTTGGTAGAAGAAAGCCAGTTGAAAGCGATCGACAAAAAAATCCGTGATGTGGTCGAGGAATGTGTCCGCTTTGCCGAAACATCTCCTGAGCCAGATCCTAAGGATCTATTCCGTTATCAGTTTGCAGAAGATGAATAGCAATTAAGTACTTTGTGTAAGTACTTTGTGTTAATTAGCCTTAAAAATTAAGCTTGTTGAAAGTGTTTTAAACCAACACTTTTAGCAAGCTTATTTCTATTCAACTAATTACCAATTCACAAAAGTGTAGTCACACTTTTGTGAATTGAAAATCAAACCCAGTAAATCTTTAAAGACACAAAATGACAATGCCATTTTATGCTTCGATATTGCCATTAATCTAGCAGTTTTCATTTTGCCGTAGCAAAATGAAAACTGCTAGATTAAAAGCCTTTATAATTGCATATATCGCATTCTCACATAACCAAGACTATGGAAGAACTTTTGACGTTAAGGGAATTGCTAATTAAAGGCGATATGTCTGGAGCTTTGGCAATTGTTGACGAATTAGAAGAAATGAGCCGAGACGATAAAATCAACAACATTCGTAGTTTTGCAGTAGTTTTACTTTTGCACCTGATCAAACAGCAAGCCGAAAATCGCACCACCAGATCTTGGGATCTGTCAATTCGCAACTCTATTCGCAGTATCCAAACTAAAAACAAACGTCGCAAAGCTGGTGGTACATATCTAAATATCGATGAGTTACGCCTAGCCATTCTAGAAGCCTATTCCGAATCTCTTGATCGCGCTGCCGCAGAAGTTGAAGAAGGACGATATACACCAAAAGAATTAGCAAAATTAGTTAACCGTGACGAAATCAGCGATCGCGCCATCATCTTAATCTCAACTAATCTAGAAGATGAGAATTAGGGATATTTATTCTTCTGAATTAGTAGAAATATGTTGCAGCCTAAAAGCTCTGGCGATCGCAGGGGTGAGCAGAATAGCAAGGGCGATCGCGCTACCAAGAGCAATATATGGATTGAGAATAATCAGACGCGAGGCTGGCACTGAGGCATCTACACTAAAAACATCATCAAAAACCGTAGGGATTTCCAACAGCTTGTCCGCAGATGGTGGTGAAATCCAATGTAGAGAAGCCGCGATCGCAGGAAACATGATGGAACTAAAAAGACACATACTCAGAAATCTTGCCCAAGATTTTAAATACCACAATCCGATCGCCAATAAAATTGGTACGATGCTAAATCCTAGAAAAGCAATATCTGAGACTAATTGTAAATTAATAGAATTGCTATCTACTAAAGGAGTATTGCTCTCCAATAAACGATAGACATAAAAATTAAGGATGCGATCGCCAATCAAGACAAGACTCATCCCCATCATCGTAGTGGCGAGAATGGTAATAGCGATCGGGCGTTTGACAGTTCTAGATTTCATCATGCTCATAGTATGAATTTTAAATTGAGAAAGAGCATCGCCAAGTGACGCTCTTTTGATTAGGGTTGGCTGAGATAGCGTGGCAAATGGCGAAACAACTTGCTAGACTGCATCATACGGAATGTGTAATAACTAGCAGTTGGCAAAAAGATAATCATCGACCAACCAAACTGATCGGGGACTTCTATTTGAAAAAATGTTGGGAAGGCTAACATCAAAACTGCTGAAATGCCAACCGATAAAACCCCAAGAATCGTGGCCGTAGAGTTTTTGAGAAGAGTATGCACTTTCCATATCGATATATTAGTAATACTCCAAAATATAAATAGACAGAAAAGCATCCCAATAAAAGTACTAACACATTGCGCTTGTCCCCTAGCAATATCCGCAAAAGCCTCTGTGTTAATCACAGTTGAACTATAGGGAACCTTTAGCAAAGCCCAACCACTGATGTAATAGGAAAAGACATAGCCGATGGTCATGGCGATCGCCCCAAAAATGCCAGCAATACAGCTATAGCCTAAGACATCGCGTAAGAAGTTCTCAAGTCTCACAGGTTTTAGCCAGCCAAAGGCAATCCAAATCGTTGGGAAACCCACTACTGCCATTGTTAAAACCGTCATGTGACGCGGTTCGACGGGAAAGGGAAGCTGCACAAATCCTGCAAAGGAAATCGTCAGAATCACCATAATATTTTTGGTGAGATAGAGCAGAGCCGTAGAGAGAATCTTCTGTTTAATGTCATCTCCTGCGCTAAAGGCTTGCGGTAGTGCTGAGAGATTATTGTCAAGTAAGACGATATCCGCCACATCTTTACTGATCTGTGCGCCATCATTCATCGCGATCGCCAGTTGCGCTTCCTTAAACGCGGGTACATCATTGACCCCATCACCCACCATCCCTACATAGCCGCCACGCTTGACCATTGATGAAATTAGGCGACGTTTCATGTCGGGAGTGATTCTGCCAAAGACTGCACCAGAAGCAGCGGCTCGGCTAAAGGTCGGTGCATCCATCGCTTCTAAAGTCTTTTGCGTAAACACCGCATCGTCAGGAACCGCAATTCCTGCTTGACGGGCAATCGAAGCGACGGTTTCGACGCTATCGCCTGAAATGACTTTGAGGCGAATATTTTTGTTTTGTAGCTCGGCGATCGTCTCAATCACATCAGGACGCAAACTATCTTCGAGTAAGACCAATCCGCGATCGCGTCGATTAGTTGGTAGTGCGGGATTTTTTTCGGAAGCATCAAAACTATCTTCGCTAGTAACCACAGCGATCGCCCGCAACCCCTGTCTCCCGTATTGCTTGGCTTTTTCCTGCATTTCAGGATTGGTAAATAAGATTTCGGGCGCACCAACCATGATTGTTGTGCCGATATCAATCGCGATCGCCCCCCATTTACGTCCAGAACTAAAGGGAACTTCGCTAACAAACTTGGCGGGAGATCTGGGCTTATCCGTAAAAGTTGCCATCGCCTTGGCACTACTATTCTGAGAACCCATCAGATTTGTGTAGAGAGCGATTAACTCGCGGAGTGAATCCTCATCGGTATCCCCCAAAGGCACAATCTCTTTAACGACAAGCTTATTTTGGGTCAGCGTTCCCGTTTTGTCAGTACAGAGAATCCGCACACTATTCATCGAATCAACGGCATTGATCTTTTGAATCAAGGTGCGCCGCTTACTAATTTCCACTGCTCCGATCGCAAAGGCAACACTGATCGATAGGATTAAACCTGCTGGCACAAAACTATTGATGATTACTGAAGCATAGCGAATCGTGTCCACCATCGTTCGCCCTGAATTAAGGCTAGATGCGACATGCAAGAACGCCGCCACAATTAGCACTAGCACAAAAATTTCGACGAGAACATCAATCTTTTTCTGTAAAGGTGTAAAGACTCGCTTATACACTCGCGAAGACTGCGATAGCTTCACCGCATAGCTTTCGTTGCCAATTTTATCGGCACGAAATACGCAACTTCCCGCTAAACAGAAAGAACCCGACAGCACAATGTCATCAATTTGTTTAGCAACAGGATCGGATTCCCCTGTGAGCAATGATTCATCCATTTCCACATTTTGGGAAATCAACACTGCGCCATCCACAGGAGCGCGATCGCCTGGATTTAGTTCGATCAGATCATCACGCACCACCTCACCCACAGGAATCTCTTTCGATTCACCGTCCCGCCGCACCTTCACCTTCTGCACCGAAAGCAGAGCTAGTTTATCTAGTGTCAGCTTGGCTTGAATTTCTTGGGCAACACCCACAAGAATATTCATAAATACCGAAAATCCTGAGAAGAGCGCATCGGTAATTTGTCCAAGCGCCATCATCAAGATTAAGACCACGCCAAAGGTAACGTTAAATAATGTAAAAACGTTTTCTTTAAAAATGTCATTATAGGTACGACTTGATCGCATCACCACAACATTGATATCACCACGTCGCCTTCTATCAGCGACTTCAGTTTCACTCAGTCCTAATTCAGGATTGAGTGAAACATTTGGTGAGGCGTTCTCAGGTAAGTCTGGCGTATTGTCTGATGTAGGTTGTGGCATAGACACACAGGTATCATTTTTAGTAAGCAGTATAAGATCTCTAAGTCAATATTGAAAATCAGAGTTTAAACTTAATGTCTATGATTACGTTGCAAGTAAATGGTGACGATCGCACCTGTGAGTCAAATCTCACGATGATCGAATTACTGAAATATTTAGGAATGAATCCTCGCCTAGTGGCTGTGGAATATAATGGCGAGATTTTACATCGTCAACTCTGGGAAAACACGATTATCCAAAATAGCGATCGCCTAGAAATCGTCACCATTGTTGGTGGTGGTTAAAAGCCTTGACAAATTAAGAGCGTTATAATTTTGTAAGTACATCTTTAATTAATTAGCATCACAGGCAATTGGCATCGGCTATGATCGCAACATCACAAATCCCCGCTACTGTCCTCACAGGCTTCCTTGGCGCAGGCAAAACCACATTACTTAATCACATCCTTACAGCTGAGCATGGCAAAAAAGTTGCCGTGATTGTCAATGAATTCGGCGAAGTGGGCATCGATCAGCAACTGGTCATCGGTGCTGATGAAGAAATTTTTGAAATGAATAATGGTTGTATTTGCTGCACTGTGCGCGGCGACCTGATTCGGATTATTGGTAATTTGATGCGCCGTCGCAATAAATTCGATCATCTCTTGATCGAAACCACGGGATTAGCCGATCCCGGTCCTGTAATCCAAACTTTCTTTATGGATGAAGATATTCATAAGCAGGTTGAGCTTGATGCGGTGGTGACAGTTGTTGATGCCAAGCATGTCCAACAACATTGGGGCGATCGCGAAGTTCTCGAACAAATCGGATTCGCTGATGTGATTTTGCTGAATAAGACTGATTTAGTGACTGAAGCTGAATTAGTGGAATTAGAAGCAAAAATCAAGCATCTCAATGTCTTAGCCAGAGTCGATCGCGTCCAGTTAAATCAAACCAATACTGAGAATATTGAGGACAGCATCAATAAAGTTCTCAATGTCGGCGGCTTTGACCTCAATCGCATTCTTGAGAAGAATCCAGAATTTCTCGCGGCTCAAGCCCAAGAAGAACATGATCACGACCATGAACATGATCATCACGATCACGATGAGCATCACGACCACGACCATCATGAGCATGAACACCACGAACATCATCACCATATCCACGATGAGGAAGTTGGCTCGGTCAGCATTTTAGAAGCAGGTGCAGTCAATCCTTACAAGTTCCAAGCATGGATTAGTGAGTTATTGAAAACTCAAGGTCAAGATATTTTCCGTTCTAAGGGAATTATCAATCTCTCTGGTTCAGATGAGCGCTTAGTATTTCAAGGTGTACATATGCAGCTTGATGCAACTCGCGATCGTCCTTGGAAAGACAATGAACTCCGCAAGAATCAATTGGTCTTCATCGGCAGACATTTAGAGGGTGACAAGCTTCGAGAAGGTTTTATGGGTTGCTTGGTTTAAGAATTATTTGGCGATCGCCTAACATAGCGTTTACCAGTCTAGTGAAGTATGGGTTTGTTTCCCCGCCTTCGGCGGGGAAACAAACCTTTTACCTGACTTGCTTGAAAAGCGCCTTAAAACAAGAAATATCGCTGAGCCATTGGCAACACTGAAGCAGGTTCACAGGTTAATAGTTCACCATCGGCACGGACTTCATAGGTTTCCGAATCAACCTCGATCCTTGGTAACGCATCATTGAGCTTCAAATCACGCTTGCTAATGTTGCGATTTCCCTTAGTTGCCAATACCTGTTTTTGTAATCCTAGTTGTTGTGGAATACCGCGCTCGATCGCAATTTGGGACATAAACGTAAAGGAAGTTTTGGCGATCGCACTGCCATAGCTGCCAAACATAGGACGCATATGCACAGGCTGTGGTGTGGGAATGCTGGCATTAGCATCACCCATCTGCGCCCATGCAATGAAACCACCCTTAAGCACTATTTCAGGTTTCACACCAAAAAAGGCTGGCGACCACAAACAAAGATCGGCGATTTTACCAACTTCAATGGAACCCACATATTCGGAAATACCATGGGTGATCGCAGGATTGATCGTATATTTAGCCACATAGCGCCGCGCTCGGAAGTTGTCAGCACGATTTAGTCCTTCCACATCGGCTAACACACCACGCTGGACTTTCATCTTGTGGGCAGTTTGCCAAGTTCTCGTAATTACTTCTCCAACTCTTCCCATTGCTTGTGAATCAGAAGAGATCATACTGAATGCGCCGAGGTCGTGGAGGATATCTTCAGCAGCGATCGTCTCTCGACGGATGCGTGATTCTGCAAAAGAAACATCTTCAGGAATGCTCGGATCGAGATGGTGACAGACCATCAGCATATCGAGATGTTCGTCTAAAGTGTTTAAGGTGTAGGGACGAGTAGGATTTGTGGAAGAAGGAAGTACATTCGCTTCACCGCAAATCTTGATAATGTCAGGTGCATGACCACCACCTGCACCTTCAGTATGATAGGTATGGATCACGCGGTTCTTGAAAGCAGCGATTGTATCTTCCACAAATCCCGCTTCGTTGAGCGTGTCGGTATGAATCGCAACCTGCACGTCATATTCATCAGCAACGCCCAAACAAGTATCAATCGTGGCAGGAGTGGTTCCCCAATCTTCGTGAAGTTTTAAACCCATCGCTCCTGCTTCGATCTGTTCCACTAAGCCTTCGGGCTTGCTACTATTGCCTTTACCTAAGAAACCTAAATTCATCGGAAAAGCTTCGGCGGATTCTAACATTCGCGCCATATTCCATGATCCTGGGGTGCAGGTGGTGGCATTAGTGCCAGTCGCGGGGCCAGTACCGCCGCCAATCATGGTTGTAACTCCCGAGGCGATCGCTACTTCTATCTGCTGTGGTGAGATAAAGTGAATGTGCGAATCAATGCCGCCTGCGGTGAGAATGCGTCCTTCCCCTGCGATTACTTCAGTACTAGCTCCGATAATGATATCGATATTATCCTGAATATAGGGATTTCCCGCCTTGCCGATCGCCACAATTTTGCCGTCTTTAATGCCCACATCCGCCTTGACAATTCCCCACCAATCAAGGATTAGCGCATTTGTAATCACTACATCCACCGCACCGCCTTCTCGCGTGATTGGTGATTGTCCCATGCCATCACGGATTACTTTGCCACCGCCAAACTTGACTTCATCGCCATAGGTGGTGTAGTCGCGTTCTACTTCAATAAATAGTTCTGTATCCGCTAAACGCACGCGATCGCCGACGGTTGGTCCATAGGTTTCCGCATAGGCGCGGCGAGACATTCTATAACTCATTCGTTTAATTCTCCAATTTGCCTTCAACTAAAGCATTAAATCCATAAACCTCGCGATCGCCCACATAGGGAACGAGGTTTATCTCCTTCTCATCCCCTGGCTCAAAGCGTACTGATGTTCCCGCAGGAATATCGAGATGGGTTCCTTTGGCGCGATCGCGATCAAAGATTAATGCGCGATTGGTTTCATAGAAGTGATAATGCGAGCCAACTTGGATCGGGCGATCGCCTGAGTTAGCAACTTTGAGCGTAATCACTTCGCGCCCAGCATTTAATTCAATATCCCCTTCTTGGGTAATGATTTCACCAACTATCATCGGTTTGTCTCCATTGTTGATTGATAGGATGCAGCACTTTGCGTTGCATCCTAGATGTTTAGAATCTGAGCAGCAGTTAAGTCCAATTCAGGAAAAGTCCGCGAAATAATTTTGGCATCTCCTGTAAATTTAGTTGTTTGATATTTACCATTTTCATCTAGTAAATTAACAAACACAGTGGGGATTTTAGGATTACCAAGAAAATCACGACTAGCGATCGCCAAATAATCCACAATCCAATATTCAGGTATGCCAAGACTTTGATATTCTAAAAACTTGTCAATATAGTCATCATCCCAGTTGGTTGATGTGACTTCTACTGCTAGCTGAATCGGCTTTTGTAATGGAGCGTAATCAGATGGATTAGATCGCCAAAATTCCTTATCTATCACGCTCAAGTCTGGAACTCTACTCTGCTTATCACTACTAGCAACAGTTCTAATACTCACATTTTGGCGCACTACCAAATCTAAATTTAACCTGTCAATTTCTCGGTCAAATTTTTTATAAGCAAAAGCAACAACATCTTCATGCTGTCTAGTATTGACCACTTTAACTACTTCTCCGTTAACAAATTCATAGCGTCCGTCGACAAGTCGCAGTTTAACGAATTTTTCATAGGTCAGCTTTGATTTAGTTTGTGAATTTTGAACTTCAGCGATCGCAATCATCTCAGACCTCCATAGTTAGAGTTAGCGAATAGGATTATGTACTGTGATCAGTTTCGTACCATCGGGAAAAGTTGCCTCAACTTGCACATCATGGATCATTTCAGGAATACCTTCCATCACATCATCGCGAGTGAGAAGAGTTGCACCATAGAACATTAATTCCGCAACCGTGCGACCTTCCCTCGCTCCTTCCATAATCTCGGCAGTTATAAAAGCGATCGCTTCGGGATAATTTAACTTCAGCCCTTTAGCTTTGCGCCGTTCTGCTAACAGGGCGGCAGTGAAAATCAGCAATTTATCTTTTTCTTGAGGCGTAAGTTGCATGGATAGTTACCAAATTTTAGGTACGCATTTACTTGTTTTTTAATTTTGGCTTTGTCAAAATTAGAAAATTACCAAACTCGCGGTACGCAAATCGTTCTATTTCTATAGGATACACGCAAAAGCTGCCAAATTTGCTGAAACCATTTACGCGCATCGCTAGAAGAATCGCCACAATAGCGACAAACTAAACCTGCTAGCGATCGCGTCACTCCTGAGACTCCCTGATAATTACCTTGCTCCCAAGTAGAGCGAATGCGCGTAATTAGTTCAGGCTCCACTTGTGCGCCTACAAAAATAAAACTTGCAGCGATCGCATAGTTGTTTAATCCATTAGGACTCCCTAACATTTCCGAATTTCCATTTAGGAATTGGCGATCAATCCATAAAGGGCTTTGATCGCGCCATACCTCTGTATGCGATCGCCAATTACCATCAAGAAATTTTTCACCCCTTGCTGTGCGTCCAAACCTGACGATTTCCCATAGAGTACAGGTGGCATTTGATGCGAGATCAATTCTTGTGGTTTGACGATACTTTGATTCGGCAAAGGCGATCGTTTCTTGGGGAAACCATTCTAAATTTGCGCCTTCATCAATGCGAATATGGATATTTTGTAGGGATTCTTCGCCTGTGCTGCGATAGATCTTGCTAGCGGTTGCTGTAGTAATTAGGGCTTGAGTATGGGGTTGGAGATGGATTTTTGCAGATAGGAGATCGCCGCCCACTAGACCTCCTGCGGTATGGAGCAAGATACAATGACAAACCTGATCACCTTCTGGATACAGCGATCGCTGTATTTTCCAAGGTGCGACAGCATAATTGCGGGTTAATACCGTTTGTTGTTGTCTTTTCGCAAATTCTAATTCTAATTCTCCCGCCCAAGGTGAAGCCATAGGAATATATAGTTAATTCTGTGCAATAGGAAACATAGCATCTAATACCAATTTACAAAAGTATGACAATACTTTTGTGAGTTAAGAACCAAACTCAGCAAGGGTTCTTAAATTCTCATCTAGTTTCTAGATATTACACATTTCGCTCATCTGGGGAAGTAGGTGAAATGGCAAAATAGGAGGAAGTCATTTTCATGAATCGACAGAGAAGCGATGATCAAATTTCCCCTGACCGAATTGTTAGATGAACAAGCGTGCTATGAATGGTTATTAAAGATCCTGCATCCGCAGGGTTTGCATTGTCCAAGTGGACACGCAATACCAGCAGGACAAGCGCCACACGATCGCCAACGTGCACCAATCGTCAAATACAAGTGTCGGGAATGTGGGAAAGTGTTCCATATTTTTACAGGGACAGACTTATCAGGAAGCCATTACACCTGTGGTCAGATCGTGCTGATATTGCGTGGATTCTTACAAGGACAAACGACCCAACACATAGCCGAGGAACTAGGAGTCGACTATGGGACATTATTGTCTTGGCGGCATCGCATCCAACGACGAGGATTTGCCCATTTGATTAATGGTAATCTGCCCGATGCTGAAGCCGAGATGGACGAGATGTTTCAGAATGCAGGAGAAAAGGGAGCAAAAAAAAAGATCCAATAGCAGACCCACCAAGACGACGGGGGAATCA
>NZ_NDHW01000060.1 GCF_002251945.1 Pseudanabaena sp. SR411 | reverse complement strand
CCCGCCGAACCAATTTTGGGTTTTATTAAATTATCATTCCTTAGCAGATATCAATATTAAATGCACCATGATTCTGGCAAATCATGCGAGGGACTCCACTTGTCATCCGTCCTATATTCTTTTGGTATATTTTTTGGGTGTTTATTCTTCCAATATAGCTGTCGCCATTCTTGTTAGGACATAAAACCCAAATAGTGTGAGGCGGCGCTTCGCGCCGCCTCACACTATTTGGGTTTTGATTTGTCCTGATACAGGTGGCTATAGCTATACTTGTCCAATCAGATATTCAAAAAGCATTTAGTTGTACTCTCCAGGAATATCAGTTTTTCTAACAGTAACCCTGTCAACCTTCTGACCTGACATTCTCAATAATTCATCACCTGAAAATTCAAAACCAAGCTTTAGTGCTATTCGCGCAACATCATCTGCGGTTGATGCTGCGAGTACCTCGTTTTTAAGTTCAGGTTCAGACTGCATTTTCTTTAAAAATGCTTCGATTTGCTCAAAAGCCATATTTAAAATTCCTATTCTCGCTAGCTACTCGTAATCTAAAGAAAAACAGCAGTATGTTCTTTAAGACTAGCAGCACAGGGGTATCAAGATTCGGGGGAAAGATGATTATCGCGACGCACTGCTCTGCATTCAGATATAGCAATCCTAAATGGTTTGTGAGAGTGCGCCCCGAAGGGGCGCACTCTCACAAACATCCAAATCTTACAAATCATTTAGGATCGCTATATAACTAGTAATTTTTAATTGCTGTACCAAATGCTTTCGACGCGATCGCTAATATCTATAGCCAAATCGTGAGTGTCTGCCAAAATTGTAACGTGACCAAGTTTGCGTCCGACTGAAGAACTCTTCTTACCATACCAATGGATATGAATATTAGGAAAACTGGCGATCGCCTTGCGTTTGTCTAAATAATCAGCATCTGCCCCAGTGACATTCTCAAAACCCAGCAAATTGACCATCACGGCTACAGGTGCAACCATCGAAACGTTACCTAATTGCCTCCCACTAACAACGCGCAATAACTGCTCAAATTGCGAAGTTTGACATCCTTCGATGGTGTAATGCCCTGAATTGTGGGTACGCGGCGCAATTTCATTAACACTGATTTCTCCCTCAGCAGTCAAAAAGAATTCGATTCCAAATATGCCGATCGCATCTAGGGTGGTCACAATCTGTTGGGCAATAGTTTCTACTTTTTTACTAATTGTCGCGTCAACCCTTGCAGGAGTGATCGTGCGACGACAAACTTGATTGGTTTGCAGAGTTTCGGCAACGGGATAAATGGCGATTTCTCCCGATTCTGATCGCGCCGCAATGACAGCAAGTTCTCGTTCAAAGGGAATGAAGGCTTCAGCGATCGCAGGAGCTTGATGCATACTTTCCCAAGCCGATCTCAATTCAATTTCATCAGCAATTACCCAAGTACCTTTGCCGTCATAGCCATGTCTTCTGGCTTTGAGTACTAGGGGATAACTTAATTTTTCAGCCGCCGCTAAAAGTTCTAATTCTGTCTCCACACTATAAAATTCGGGTGTGGGAATATGATGATTGCGAAAATGTTGACGTTGATTCAGCTTATCGACAGAGATCGCCAAGGTTTCTAATTTTGGTAAGAACAATAAGTCTCGATCGCCTGTACGCTCCATCAGTTTTTGTAAAGCAACCAGATCGACAAATTCATTCTCAAAGGTAATTACTTGGCAATGCTCGGCAAGCTGGGCGGTGGCGCTAGCATCAGCAACTTGACCGTAAATCACGCGATCGGCAACGGTTACGGCTGAGTCATCAGGACTTGCGGCTTGCACAGTTAGCTCAATGTCAAGATGCTTGGCAGCGATCGCCATCATCCACGCCAGTTGTCCACCACCAATCACCCCGATCTTTTGTCGAGTAACCACTACAAAATCCCTAAATTAATATGCTTATGACAAAGGCTCAGTAGGTGTTTCGGGAAGGTAAAACATCATAAACGGCTCAATGCTTTTCATGAAAGGCGTTTCAGATGTCGAAGTCCTCTGAGGCTAAAACTATTGTATATCGAGCATTTCAACCCTTGAAGCTAAAGCAACTCCCTAAAACACCTATTGGGCTTTTGATTTTTTCTTGTACATGATTATACATTCATTGGTTAGGGCTTAGTCAGTCAAAAAACCAAACAAAAAAATTATGTTTGAGTCATCCAAGATTTTGATCGCGGCGATCGCTTATACCAATTCACAAAAGTGAACCAACACTTTTGTGAATTGGAAAACAAACCCAGTAAGAGTTTTAAAAACACAAAATGGAGTAGCCATTTTGTGTTTTGGGATTACTTGCATTTAGGCATTTTTTAGATAGCTCCAGCTTTTCATAATCGTTTCATTTTTTGCTTGCATGTGCTATATTCTAGAAAATGAAACGATTATGAAAATAATCATGAAGCCTTCCCAACTCATTAGTCATCAAAGTTTTACCTCTTGGAAAAGCCATCAAGCTATTCTGACTAGTCTTGTGTTTGCTATCGGGCTGAGTGGATGCAACTTACCGACGACCTCCACTCCAGCTAGCCCCAACCCTAATTCCACCAGTGCATTAGAGAGTAAAGACAAAAAAGATCAAAAAGTGATTCTGACTACGTTTACGGTGCTGGCTGACATGGCGCAAAACGTGGCGGGAGATAAAGCTATCGTCGAGTCAATTACCAAGGTGGGGGCTGAGATTCATGGCTATGAACCAACACCGAGCGACCTGCGGCGAGGACAATCAGCCGATTTGATTTTAGATAATGGCTTGAACTTGGAACGTTGGGCTGAGCGCTTTTATAACAGCTTTCCTAAAGTCGATCGCCTGACCTTGAGTGAAGGCATTCAGCCGATCAACATTACTGAGGATGCTTATCAAGGTAAACCCAATCCTCATGCTTGGATGTCGCCGCAAAATGCATTGATCTATGTCGAAAATATTCGTAAGGCGTTAGGAAAACTCGATCCTGCGAATGCTGCTACCTATGATGCGAATGCTCAAACCTATAGTCAGCAGATTAGAGCTCTCGATGCCAAACTTAAACAAGCGATCGCTGTAATTCCCCCTGACAAGCGCTACATCGTCAGTTGCGAAGGTGCATTTTCTTATATTGCTCGCGATTATGGATTGAAGGAGGTTTACATTTGGTCAGTGAATGCGGAACAGCAAGCTACTCCTAAGCAAATCGAAAAAGTGATTGAAGTCGTGAAGGCTAATAAAATACCGACCGTATTTTGTGAGAGTACCGTCAGTGATAAAGCGATGCAACAGGTGGTGAAGGAAACTGGCGCAAAGTATGGCGGTGTCTTTTATGTAGACTCTCTCTCTCCTCCCGATGGACTGACCCCGACTTATCTCAAGCTATTGGAATATAACGTCAATACTTTAATCAAAGGCTTACAGAGCAAATAGAACATATAAAAGTCGAACATACAAAAATCTAAGATAAATGGAGAACAATTATGAATACATTGAGCATTGATATTGAGAATGTAACAGTAGCCTATCATGGCAAAGTTGCTCTACATAAAGCCTCCCTCCAACTCAAAGCAGGAACAATCTGTGGCTTAGTTGGGATGAATGGCGCGGGTAAATCTACGCTGTTTAAGGCAGTGATGGGCTTTGTGAAGCCTGTTAGCGGTAGAGTTTTGATTAATGGATTGCCAATCCGTCTTGTCCAAAGAAATAATCTCGTTGCCTATGTGCCACAAACGGAAGAAGTAGATTGGAACTTCCCTGTGAGTGTGCATGATGTAGTGATGATGGGACGCTATGGCTATATGAATTTTCTACGGATTCCGCGATCGCAAGATCAACATGCAGTGCGTGATAGCTTGGAGCGTGTGGAAATGTGGGAAATGCGCGATCGCCAAATTGGAGAACTATCAGGTGGTCAAAAGAAACGCACATTTTTTGCCCGCGCCTTAGCTCAAAAAGCCAATGTTTTACTTCTAGATGAGCCATTTGCAGGGGTTGATGTTAAGACTGAGAAGATGATGATTAATCTGTTAATGGAGCTGCGTGATGCAGGTTATACGATTCTCATTTCTACCCATGATCTTGACTCAATTACAACATTTTGTGATCAAGTGGTGCTAATCAATCGCACAATTCTTGCCTATGGTGAGACTTCAGAAGTATTTACCGAAGAGAATCTTTCGCGTACTTTTGGCGGTTCGGTGATCGATTTATCGCGTTCAAAAATTCAGTTAACTCAAGGCAATCAGTAATAATTTTTTTGATGATTCATCCCTGTGAGGCAAATCCTTACAAAACTAAAAGGTAAGTAGGAATAAAAGTAATGGAAGTAGTGAATTGGTTTGTATCGCCTTTGCAATATGGGTTTATGGTCAAGGCGATTTGGGTTAGCGCCTTGGTTGGTATTGTTTGCTCGGCGCTATCTTGCTTCATGATCTTGAAGGGATGGGCATTAATGGGAGATGCTGTTTCCCATGCAGTATTACCAGGGGTAGTACTTGCCTATGTAATCAATATTCCCTTTGCGATCGGAGCCTTTGTGTTTGGTGTGGGTTCGGTCATGGCTATCGGATTTATTAAGTCCAATACACGCATTAAGGAAGATACGGTAATTGGATTAGTATTTACAGGACTATTTGCCTTTGGGATTGTGCTGGTTTCCAAGGTCAAAAGTACGGTGGATTTAGGGCATATTCTCTTTGGCAATGTCCTTGGAATTGCCGATAGCGATATTGTCCAGACTGTGATTATTAGTGTCATCACTTTGGTAACCCTAGCGCTATTACGCAAAGATTTAATTCTGTTTTGTTTTGATGCTACCCATGCGCGATCAATTGGATTAAATACAACATTCCTCTACTACGTTTTGTTGTCTTTGCTTTCTCTAACGGCGGTTGCAGGACTCCAAACCGTGGGGATTATTTTAGTGGTGGCGATGCTGATTACCCCAGGAGCTACTGCCTATCTATTAAGCGATCGCTTTGACCATATGATGCTGATTGCCATGGCTTCGGGGATGTTCTCTAGTGTGATGGGAACCTATATCAGCTATCACATTGATGGCTCTACGGGTGGCTGTATTGTGGTTTTGCAAACCTTGCTATTTCTAGCAGCGATGATTTTTGCACCTAAGCATGGAATGTTAGTGCGATCTCGCCAACAAATTGCTGAGTCTTAAATCTCAAGCTTGCCAAATACTGAGAATACTAGCAGCGATTTCTTTGACGCTCATCTAGGTAAATAGGTGAAGTTAGTTAAAGGGTTTGACTGAGATCCTTATAGTTAATAGGTAAGAATTTTGGATGAAATTAAGCTTCACCTGATTCCCCATATGGGCGATAAATTAATGTTGCGATTTACTATTTCAATTGTTCGGCTTCGGCGAGGATGGGGTTGAGTCCGAACCATGTGCCAAGTTCGTCGAGATATTCAAAGACAAAGAGACTGCGGAGGAGGGTTTGATATCCTTCTTCACCGACTACGGCTTTTTGTGCTTTGACTTGTTGCAGAAGTTCCCATTCATTGGCGGTGATCGCTCTGATGAGGGAATCGCGTTGGGTGGCGATTACTTCTTCGAGGGTGTCGCGATCGATGGGTGGGTCTTGTTTTTGGAGACAGCCGTAGAGGAGAACGAGGAGGTTGCGAACGTGACCGCCACTGACAGTGCAAAGCCGATCGCATGTTTCTTGATTTTCAAATACTTGGTCGAGATATTGGGCGCGTTCCTCTGAGGGCAGATCGGGAAAAGCGCGGGCGAGAACCATGTCGCGTAATAGATGGATGCCTTCGGTGTGGAGTTGGTTGTCGCGATTTTTGACGCGCACCATTGGCAGGACTTTGGGTGCGCCGCCGAAGCGATCGCTGAGTGGTGCGATGGAGTTAGAGAAGTTGAGGACGAGGGGGGTGGTATAGACGATGTGGCAATGGAATTGACGGAGTTTTTCGCCGCGTGTGACGAAGATATATTCGGCTTGGTTGCGTTCTTTGGTGTTTTCGAGGCGATCGAGGCTATCGACGATCGCAACTATGCCTTTTTGTCCGCGTTCTTGGAGTGCTTTGTTGGCGGGTTCGAGGAGTTCTTTGTTGATAAGTTCCAGTAGGTTATCGGTTTGGGGTTCGAGGTGTTGGCGCAGTCGGGCGCGTGCGTCGGGGTTGCCTTTGAGTTTGGCGCTAAATTTGCCGATGCCGAGGAAGTCGGCGGAGACTTCGCCTGTGGTGCTGGCGGCGACTTTGCCGATCAGGGGAATGTTACCTTCGCCTGAGACACTGACATCGCTTTGGAGGACGCTCCAAGTTTTTTGGAGGAGTCCCTGAAAGCCTGTGGGATTGAGTTCGATTTTGGCGGCGGTGAGACTTTTGCTAATTTGGCGGGCGACGGTGAGGAGGATGTCGGATATGTCTACGTCGCTCATAACGAGGTCTTCGCTGGAGTCGAGATAGACGACGTGAAAGCCTTGGCGTTCGAGTTCGTATTTGAGTTTGCCGAGTTCGGTGGATTTGCCGCAGCCGATGTGACCTGTAAAGAGTTGATGGCTCCGATCGTCGCTACGGGTAATGGTGCGATAGAGTTCGTCGATGAGGCTGACGGTTTTGCGTTTGCCGCTTCTGGCTGCGGTGAAGTCGATGAAATATTTGCGATCGGTTTCGTTGGAGACGATGAGGGTTTTACTGGGGTTGCAAGCCTTAAAAAATTTCACTGATTCGAGATTCATTTGTTTATTTATAGATTTTTGTTTTTTGTAAGTTTTTTGCCAGTGAAGCGATAAATTGCCTAAGTGGGTGGAGAAGTACTTTTAAAGACTTTCTGAGCACGTTGCCGAAGTATCCAACTTTTTTCTGGGATGTTTGGAGTATTACTAACTGATGCAAAATCGTGCAAATGCTCACAGAGTAAAGCTAATGAATATTTCAGATCAAAATTCCACAACTTCACCGTTTTATCCCAACTCCCAGTCAGTATACTCTGTCCACTGGGCGCAAATTCAACGCTAGTGATAGCAGATTGGTGTCCCTTGAAGGTTTGCAGCAACCGCCCATCTAAACTCCACAACTTCGTAGTATGATCTCCACTCCCAGTTAACACTCCCTGTCCATCTGGAGCAAAAGCAACACTGGTAATGGCAGCTTGGTGTCCCTGAAAAGTTTGCAGCAATCGTCCATATAGCCCCCATAACTTTGCTGTGTGATCCCCACTCCCAGTTAATATGCTTTGTCCATCAGGAGAAAAAGCAATACTGTAGACAGCAGCTAGATGCCCTTCAAAATTTTGCATTACTTTACCGTCAAGATCCCATAACTTCACTGTGTTATCGAAACTTCCAGTTAGCACATTTTGTCCATCAGGAGAAAAAACAACACTTGTTACGAAAGCATTGTGTCCCTGAAAAGTTTGCAGCAATTCCCCGTTTATACTCCACAAATTCGCCATATCATTCATACTTCCAGTTAACACACTCTGTCCATCAGGAGAAAAGGCGACACTAGTTACGTAAGCGGGATAATATCCTAGGAAAGTTTGCAGTAATCGCCCATCTAGACCCCATAATTTTGCAGTGTGATCTCCACTCCCAGTTAGTACACTCTGTCCATTAGGAGAGAAGGCAACGCTAGTGACGTTTTCCTGATGTTCTTGGAAGATTTGGAGTAAATGCCCGTCAAGACTATACAACTTTGCAGTTTTATCCATACTTCCAATTAGCAGGCTTTGCCCATTAGGAGAAAAGGCAACGCTAGTGACAGTTGCCCGATTTTCTTGAAAACTAGGTATAAAATGATTCTTAATACTCCACAACCTCGCCGTTTTATCACTGCTTCCAGTTAGTAAGCTCTGTCCATCTGGAGAAAAAGCAACGCTAGTGACAGAAGCTTGGTGACCTTGCAAGATTTGTAGCAATTTACCATCAATACTCCACAACCTCGCAGTGTTATCCATGCTTCCAGTAAGTATGCTTTGTCCATCGGAAGAAAAAGCAACACTAGCAACAGAATCTTGATGTCCTTGAAAGGTTTGTAATAAGCGTCCGTCAAAATTCCACAACTTCGCAGTGTTATCCATGCTCCCAGTTAGCATGGTCTGTCCATTAGGAGAAAAAGCAATGCTAGTGATAGAACCTTGGTGTCCTTGAAAGGTCTGTAATAAGCGCCCATCACGGTTCCACAATTTTGCAGTATTATCTATGCTTCCCGTTATTAGGCTTTGTCCATCGGGAGAAAAGACAACACTAGTAACAGTTGCCTGATGTACTTGGAAACCTAGCAGCATTTGTTGATTATGCCGACTCCACAGCCTTACAATGTTATCTTCATTAACAGTCAGCAAAATCTGTCCATCGGGAGAGAACGCAACACTAGTAAAGTGATTTTTCTGATTATATTGAAATTTCAATTCGAAAGATTGTAACAACTGTCCACCAAGGCTCCATAATTCTGCCTTTACAGACTCATTTTCGCTTGTAATAGCCATAAAATCATTCATACCATTACGACTCCCAGTTAAAATGTTTTGTCCATCGGGAGAAAAAGAAACGCTAATGAGTCTGTTAAAACCCCGATTGATGATTTGCAATAATTGCCCATGATAACTCCACAAAGTTACTGAGTTATCCCCCCCAGTTAATATGCTCTGTCCATCGGGAGAAAAGGCAACAGTAGTGATAGATTGTGTCTCTTCAAAGCGATTTTTCTCTTTGGGAAGGCTTGCAGCACGGTGTAATGTTGCTAACAACTCTATACGACCAACCTTTAGCTCAGTAATCTTTCCTTGCCAAGTTTGTGCTTTTTCTAAAACAACGACTTGTTCCTCAAGGTTAAACGACTTACTATCCATCACACCCTTCATATAGAGGCTATCAGCAATTGCTTGGGAGTTGAGAATATTTTCCTCTCTAGCCTTTTCAGCTTGCTTTCGCTTTTGACGTTCATCAGCCAACTGTTTCTCCAATTTTCCTCCAAACAGTTGACGGATCGGTGGTACAAGATAATCATGAATTAACTGGTAGCAGGATTCTTGTGCCATCACAATTTTAATCGCTAGACCAGAGCCAGTTAATACATTCAGTACAAAACTTAGATCGCCTTTAACAGAAACATCTTGAACTTCTGTAGATAGATCAGGCATTAATAACTTAATATCTCTTTGTAGTTCATTTTTAGTCTTTACTAAGCGTTTTCCAGATTCATCAGTAAAAGCATATAGAATCTGTTCTGCCAGTTCTTCATTATCCTTTTTACATTCTTGTACGACTTGAGTTAACCACCTTTCCACCAAAGCCTGTTTTGGATTCTTCCCCAACCCCTCATACGCCGCCAAAGTCGTAATCTTCACCTCCCTATGCAACATCTGCGCCCCCACCACCTGCAACTCAATCGGACGCACCTCCCCAAACTCCGCCGCCAGATCCGCCACCAACCGATCCACCAGCGCCTCCTCCAACCGATAGGGCGATCGCTCCGTCAACTCCTTAATTACCGCCTTCGCCCTCTCCTTCGAGAAATTACCAAGATAATAGCGCACATTCTTATTGAGAATGTCATTGTTAATCAGTTCAATATTGGCAAGGCGATCGCACTCCAACAAATAGTGAATATAATCCTCCCGCAACGACAAAATCACCCATACATAAGGCACAGCCAGACACTCACGCAAAAAGTCATATAACTTGCAGCGTGCTGGTACATCCGTATGCTTAAAAAAGAACTCCTCAAACTGATCGAAAATGAGAACAGTAATTAGATTTTGGCGATCGCGATCGTGTAGTTGAGCGATAAGCGACTCAGATCCCCCTAAATCCCCCTTGTAAAGGGGGACTTCAAGATCTTCTTCTTCTTTTCCCCCCTTTACAAGGGGGGCTAGGGGGGATCTCCCCAACTTATGCGCGATAAGCGACTCCGATCCCCCTAAATCCCCCTTATAAAGGGGGACTTCAAGATCTTCTTCTTTTCCCCCCTTTACAAGGGGGGCTAGGGGGGATCTCCCCAACTTACTCGCCAATTCCCCTTGCCAATCTTCATAATGCTCAATCACCACAGGCTGAATAGATCGCGACTGATGAATAACCTTCCGCAAGGCTGGCACTAACCCCGACTGCAACAGCGAACTCTTACCCACACCTGAGGGGCCATGCACCACCGTTAACCGACAATCGCTCCGTTTAACCCGATCCACCAATGCCTCAATATCTGCCTGTCGTCCCGAAGCCGCAACCTCCTCCATCGCATCCTCACCGATCGCCCCGACACGACGTTGTGGTTGCAACCTTCCTGCCCCAATAAACGCCCGAAAACCATAACTCGTTTCCACCGACTCGCGATCGCACTTCACCGTAAACGCATCACGATAATTTCCCACCGCCGTATAAGCCCGATGCAACGCTTGCAAAATCCGAATATGCAAATCAGGATCGACCTCTGGCAATACCAAAGCTTTCGCCCGTTCTAAAGGTGCGATCGCCTCCTTGGCAAGATTCATACCAATCAGCGATCGCCCCAAGGACAACAAATAAAAACCTTGGCGCTCCTGTCCCTGTAAAGCTTTCTCCGCTTCAGCCTTAGCAGCTTGCCAATCTTGACGGGCGATCGCCACTTCAGCGCGTAACCCCGCCGCCCAGTCTGGCAAAATTACCAACTCATTCGCAAAATTTGCTAATGCTTCCCATTGGGTCGCCTTCCCAGTTTCAGGCAAAGCTAGAGCTAACAAAATCTCACCCAAAGCCAAGGCTACCGATGCTTGTTTACCCTCAGGCTCCTGCCAAGCCATCTGTAACTGCACACGGGCGCGATCGCAATTTATCCTAAAATCTATTCGTTCCTGTTTGCCTCTCAGTTGCCACCACAACCCCAATCGATAACGCGCCGCCGCCGCCAAACTCCCCGTACTCACCTGCGCCAGACAATTCTCAAAATGCTCCCTTGCGGCATCACCACTCCCCGCCTCAATCCCAAACACCAACGCCACCTTTGCCGCTAACTCAGGTGATCGGTTTTCCTCAAGGCGCTGCCATTCCTGCCATGCCCACTGTAACTCTTGCCCAATCCCGCGTTTACCCTCCCGCGCAGCAAACGCCCAATCCAAAACATCCGCAGTCTCACGCTCCAACATCGCTTGCAATTCTGCACGATCCAAAGCAAAGTCAAAGGGAGGCGCAGCCCAACTTGCCAAATCAGGCGATCGCCTGCGTAGTTCTGCTTCCACATCATCCGTCACCCATAGCACCAAGGGAAACTTAAACCGCTTCCGAAATTCCTCCCGCGCATTATTCGCCAGCGCCAAAATATCATGCAAGTGCGGCGAAGCTTCCAACCCCGTGACACTAATTACCTGCGTCCCCTCACCCACCTCATCCAAAATATCGACAAGATTCACCACCCCATCCGCATCTGTAATATGGCGATCGTAAAGCCCAGATCCCAATTGCGCTTTTAAATCTGCAACAAGGCAATCGCGTACCTCTATCGAGTTACAACGCGCCAACAACAAAGCAAAATCGCCTTCAGAAAGTGCGATCGCCCGTAATAGCCGTTTCAGAGTAGCCTGTCTATCTGTACTCATCTCTATTCACATTTGCAGCTTTAATATTAAGCCTTGTGAGCCATTTTCTTAGCATCAAAAAACTCAAAAGATTCTCAAGTATAAATGCTATTTCTCAATATTTTGATAGTTTATCACTTGCCTGAATCCATACCCATGAGCGATCGCTTCTTACCACATAACTATAGCAATCCTAAATGGTTTGTGGAAGGACACCCCGATGGGGTGTCCTTCCACAAACCAAAAAAATCCACAAATGATATAGGACTGCTATATATCAATACAGTTTCAGAATAGAACGTACAAACACGAAAAGCAAAAGCATACTTGTTATAAGTTCTTGGGCTAAATTTATTAGCTAGGTGATTGGATGGTAATGTGAAACTATGGTTTCTACAATTAATTCGCTTTCATTATCTTCTTCAGAATATCTACCCTTGGGCGCAGGGATAGAGGGTTTGCCGCATCTAAATCTAGATGTGGCTGAGGAATGCGGCAATTGGTTGAAGTTTCATCGACTGTGGGGACAGTTACCCGATCGCACTTTGCAAGATATCGCGAGATCGCTGCATTTATTTAAAGTGGAAGCAGGCACGATTATCTATCAAGCTAATCAACCTGCGATCGGGTTGTATCTGATGAAATGGGGAGCCGTAGAAATTTATCGAGTTTCTTCAATTGGCAAATCGCAGATCCGTCCGCGCAGTGCAGGAGAGCTATTTGGCTATGTGACCCTGATCGCTAAGCTCAAGGAGGGTAAACATCAAACTCAGGCGATCGCCATTACCAACAGCGAGGTCTGGTTTCTACCCCAAGCGCAGTTTTGGCAATTGATGCAGCAACATCCTGAAATGGAACACCTCTTCAATACCCTCTTAGCCCAAGACTTAAATGCCTATAGTACTCGCATTGCTAAAGAACAACAGCGCATTCAAGGTTTGCAGTCCTACATTCAAGCAGTTCCTAAACATAAAGCGATCATTGGCAACAGCAAGGCAACTCAAAAGTTAAGCGAACAGATTGATCGCGCCGCCACAACCCTACAACCGATCGTTTTTCAAGGACAAGCGGGAACTGGTAAAACTTTTCTGGCAGGGCTAATTCACGATCGCTCTTGTTTTGCCGATCAACCATTTACGGAGCTAGACTGTGCCAAGTTACCGCGATCCGCCGATGGTCGCTTAGATACGGATTTATTGTTTGGTCGAGTCGGTTTGAGAGAAGGAATTCTGGAGTTATTAGAACGGGGAACTCTCTTACTAAATAATTTTCAGATTTTGAGTGAAGGCGATCGCACAAGGATTATCCATTACCTCAAAGCAGGAACAATTTTACCCAATCACGGCGTGAGTGGTGCTGGGACGCTCACCAATGAGCCACCGAAATCGATCCAGTCTTGGGTGCGCTTAATCCTCGCCTCTCCAGACAAAATAGATGTACCCGCCGACCTAGATATCATTTCGATCAAACTCTTTAGCCTGCCGCAGCGCAAAGCCGATATTCCCGATTTTGCGCGTTACTTCCTGTCCGAGATTTGTCAAGAACAGAATCGTCCATTATTGGAACTAGATCAATCGGAAATGCGGCGGCTGATTAGCTATGATTATCCAGGGAATCTGGCGGAATTAGCCGAAATTCTGCACCGTGCAGTGATCATGACTCCCATCACCCAAGCAGTAATTTCCGAACAAGCTCTCTGGTCAGTACAATCTTCTAAAAATGCCTTTCGTGTTGATCTGCTGACTGATGTACCTTGGTTACGGCACATCCTGCTCAGCCGTTGGTATCCCGAAGGAATCTGGTATGTGATGATGGCGTTTTTTGTACCTGTGACGATCGCAGGTTTCCTTGGGCCGCAAACGAGAGATAGCAGTATTACTCTCAATCTATTTTGGGCTTGGTGGTGGCCGGGGTATTTGCTGCTGTTTGTGTTTATCGGTCGTCTTTGGTGTGCCGTTTGTCCATTTATGATTACCGCCGAATGGATCAGGCGATTTTCTCTCTGGATCTTCCCCCGTCAGCAACTCACTTGGAATACCCAATGGCTGAATCGTTGGGGCGCTTGGCTTTTATTTGGCGGCTTCGTGGCAATTTATCTCTGGGAAAAATTATGGGATTTACCCCACCATGCGGCGCTTTCGGCTTGGCTATTACTAGCGATTACCGCAGGAGCTGTGATCTTTAGCCTCATTTACGAACGGCGGCTCTGGTGTCGCTACCTCTGTCCCATTGGCGGCATGAATGGAATGTTTGCCAAACTGGCGATGGTGGAAGTACGGGCAACTCAACAGGTCTGTGGCAGCCAATGCAGTACCTTTGGTTGTTACAAAGGCAGCGCCGCCACCAACCTTACGTTTGCTGATGCCCTTCCCACCGAGGGACAAGCTACGGGAGGCTGTCCGCTCTATTCCCATCCTGCTCAATTACAGGACAACCGCGACTGTATACTCTGTATGACTTGCATGAAAGCTTGTCCCAATCGTTCTGTCCAACTAAATTTACGCTTTCCTACCTCTGATTTACTGGAAAATCATCGCGCTTTTGGTGCGGAAGTAGCTCTGCTATTACTTCTCTTGGGTGGTGTATTGATGCACCATAGCCACAGGATTCTCGGTTGGTTAGGATTTGGTTCAGTGCCTGTAGATGCTGACCATTTATTGCCGAGTACGGCTATCGCCCTAACTTTGTTAAGTATTCCGGCCCTATTGACCTATTTAACCCATGAGATCGCCCGTAATCTTGATCCTAAACAACCTGAATATTTACAAGTTATCTATGCCTATCTGCCCTTAACCCTCGCGGCAAACCTAGCCCATTACATTCCTGCGGCAATTACGGAAGCTGGGCGGGGCTTACCCGTTTTAGCGAGAACCTTGGGCTACGGTGGTGAGAATTTATTCACCCTCACTTGGAGTTTAGAAGTTGCCCAGTTTTTGCAAGGCGTGACTCTTCTTTCCGCTGTTGTATTTAGCATCTATCCACTACTGCGAATCACAGGGCGATCGCTTCTTAGTAATCTGCCACATCTGCTCTTAATAATGGGTTTTACCTTCTTTTTCTTTCAATTAATGGTCTTTTAATCACCATGCCCATCTATCACGATATTACGGAAGTCATTGGACATACACCCCTGCTCAGACTCAATCGCTTGCCGCAGGAAATGGGTTGCGTTGCCGAAATTGTCTTGAAAATGGAAGGAATGAATCCTGCTAAATCGGTGAAGGATCGCATTGCCATTAGTATGATCATGGAAGCAGAACAGGCTGGCTTAATTCAACCGCATCATTCCACAATTATTGAAGCCACTTCTGGGAATACTGGTATTGGTTTAGCAATGGTTTGTGCGGTCAAAGGCTATCGGTTAATTTTGGCGATGCCAGAGAATATGAGTGCGGAAAGACAAAAACTTTTGCAAGCCTATGGAGCAGAGGTAGTCTTGACTCCTGCGATCGCCGATATGCAAGGAGCGATCGCTCATGCTAATCAGTTATTAATGACGATTCCCAAGGCTTTTTCTCCCCACCAATTCAGCAATCCTGCTAATCCCAAAATCCATTACCACACCACAGGCGTAGAGATTTGGGAAGATACTGATGGCGCGATCGCGGCGCTAGTAGTGGGCGTTGGCACTGGTGGCACACTTACGGGGGCAGGTTGCTATCTCAAACAAAAAAATCCCCAGATCCAGATTATTGCAGTTGAGCCATCGGATAGTGCCGTGCTAAGCGATCAACCTGCCCATCCGCATAATATTCAAGGTATTGGCGCGGGTTTTATTCCCGATGTTTTGCGTGTCGATCTGATCGATGAAATTGCGATCGTCACGGAAACTGAAGCCTATGAGACAGGAAGACAGTTAGCCCAAAAGGAAGGAATCTTAAGTGGAATTTCTACAGGTGCAGTAGTTCATGTAGGTTTACAATTAGGAAAGCGATCGCAATATCAAAATCAACGTATCGTGATCATTCAGCCCAGTGCAGGAGAGCGCTATCTGAGTACTGCCATGTGGAAAGATGGTAAATTGCTATAGATTTGATTTTAACTTCAACTCGTTGGAACAATTTTGGGACAGGTTCAACCAGTATGACTTTCCCGTTGCTGTTTAATAAGTACTTGTGCAAAATTACCCAAACCCGTAAAGTTGCGCCCCGCAGGGGTGCAACTTTACGGGTTTGGGTTTGTAATAATGTATGGGATTGAGGTCGTCCCCTATCGAGGAAGAGACGATCTTAGAAAAATTGCGGAAGATGGGAGTAGATTATGCTCAGGGTTATGCGATCGCCTGTCCAATTCCCATTAACTTTCAACTTATGACTTTATAGTTTAGATTTTATAATCAGACCAGCCTTACTAATTTAGTGGTAAATCTATGCAGCCTTTTGGACAACAAAGCGATCCAATTACCTTAGTCATATCCGAAGTTGTTGAACCAAACCTCATAGAAGAATATGAAGCTTGGACAAAAGGGATCAATCATTCAGCCCAACAATTTGAGGGATTTATAGGGGTTGAAGTCATTCGTCCACGCGATCATCAATATCCTGAATATGTGGTCATCGTTAAGTTTGACAACTATGACCATTGCAAAAATTGGCTAACTTCACCTGTTTATCAAGAATGGATGCAGAGTTCTCAAACATTTATATCTAAGCGATCGCAACAACATCAGCCAAATGGATTAGAACTATGGTTTACCTTGCCTAAAAGTAAGATCGGCAGTCCTAAAGAGCCTCCCTATTACAAACAGGTAATTATTGGCGTGATTACGGTATATCCTTTAATCTTACTTGCCAACTTGCTCCTAACTCCATTTCTACAAGGACTACCTGCGTTATTAGGCTTACTTATTTCGGTGATCTTTGTATCTGCTTTGCTGACCTATCCAGTTATGCCATATTTAACCAAAATATTAGCCTTTTGGCTCTACCCCTCACCATCGAAACGAACTAAAAAAGCAAGAAGGTAATATCTTAATAAAGATGAGGATTAGGATGGGCGGCGCTTTGCGCCGCCTATCCTAATAATTGGGTTTCATGCCCCATTGACTTTCTTGTTTTTTATTAGCGATCGCTATATTTCGGCTTTATAATTGCGATGTAATAATCATTAAATTGCGATCGCGATAAATTCAAGAGGATTAAATGGTAAATATTGGTTATCATTCAGCAAAACTTCAAGGTAATTTTTTCCGATCTATTTACAAATCTAGTCTTCCAAGTTTAGTTAGTTTTCCGATCGCCCAAGAACGTCAAGTCCCCATCAAAGTTTATGCGCTATCCTGTGAAAGAGACTTACCTGAACAAGTGGCAAGTCTGCGCTCTTTCCTTCGTCATGTGGGAATTCCTAAAGCATTTACGATTATGTCTGATGGAAGTTATACTGAAAAGAGCATTCAGTTACTTAAACGGGTTCATCCCTGTGTAGATGTCCAGCTATTAACCAAATTCCAAAGAGATGACTTACCTCAATCGGTCTATGAATATGCATCGCAGCAAGCTATGGGCAAGAAGTTAGCCGCACTGATGTCTATTCCCATTGATGATGCAACACTTTATACTGATTCTGATATTTTGTTCTTTGAAGGGGCTTCTGATTTAGCTGATTTAGCGACTTCTGGAGATATGCATACTTATTACTTGCCTGACTGCAAAAACTCCTTAGACAAGCGACTTATTTATGAGGATATCGAACAGCAAGAACCAATTAATGCTGGATTTATTCTCTTCAAGAAACCCTTGGATTGGGATGAATCTGTACAAAGATTGGCAAAGCTACAAGAACTTCCCAATTATTTTTCTGAGCAAACCATTGTCAATTTAACAATCAAACGGAATCATGGCAATGCCCTTGCTCGTGACAAATATATTATGAATGTTGATGATCAATTTATCTATCCAGATAAGTTTGCCTCGAAACAAATTGCTATGCGACATTATGTCAGCGATATTAGACATAAATTTTGGCAGTCAGTTTTCTCTAAGCCATAGGTCAATAGCAACCAATTTTTTGATGACGCGGCAAAGCCGCGCCATCAAAAAATTGGTTCTTTACCCCCTATCCTAATTTCCAATTCTTTATTTCATTCTTTATATGCCACAAATAGCTAGCTTTGATATCTTTGATACTCTGCTCACCAGATTAGTAAGCGAACCCACGGAGATTTTTAAAATCTGTGGCGATCGCGCTGTGCAGTATGGCTGGATTAATTTCTCGGCTGATACTTTTCGTGAGGTTAGAATTCAGGCTGAACAGCGATCGCGTTTGTTTTATGAAGGTGGTGAAGTTAATCTGGATGAAATCTATCGCGAGATTAACAATACTTTAGAAATTGCGACAGAGACTATCGATAAACTCAAGAATTTGGAACTAGCGGTAGAAACGGAATATCTAATCGCCGTCCCTAAAGCTTATCAATTGATAGAACAAGCAAGGCGATCGCATCCTAATATTTTGTTTCTATCGGATATGTACTTACCTGAAGCCTTTTTGGAAAAGCAACTGAAGCAGCATGGCTTTTGGCAAGAAGGCGATCGCTTGTATGTCTCTTCACAATGGCGCAAGTCCAAAGGAATAGGGGATCTGTTTTTAACAGTTTTAGAAGATCTGCAACTGAGTCCCCAAGATCTAACTCACATTGGCAATAGTCATTCCTCTGATGTTGCTAGCCCTAGTTCACTAGGGCTTAATTCTATCTATTTTCAGGATGCTAATCCTAATCGCTATGAATTAATACTGCAAAAGTATGCCAATGCTACGAATGGAGTTACTTCTTTGTGGGCAGGTATATCTCGCTATACACGCCTAACCAGAGACACTAAAACACCCAAAGAGTCAATCATTCGCGATATTGCCGCTTCAGTTGCTGCGCCTATTTTAACAGCCTATACAATTTGGATTTTGCAACAGGCTAAAGTGAAACAACTTGCTCGGATCTACTTCTTAGCAAGGGATGGTGAAATGTTGCTGCAAATTGCCAAGGAACTTGCTCCGAAGATCTATCCAGAATTGGAACTGCGTTATCTCTACGTCAGTCGTCAGGCTCTGAGGATGCCAGGGTTAACAAAGGTTAACAAAGCTTTTTGGGAATGGATGTTTGATGATACGACTATTTTCACGATTGATGCTCTCATAGCTCGAATGTGTCTTGATCGCCAATCTGCTCAGCCAATTTTTGAGCCACTGGGATATTCCTGTGAAACTTGGCAAAAAAATTTATCGGCGAAAGAAAGAATCTCACTGCGAAATAAATTAGAAAAGAATGAATCTTTACAAGAATTAGTTCTTCAGATTGCTGAGCGAAAGCGTGAAGTTTTAAAAGCATATTTAGATCAGGAAAAAATGCTTGATGGACAAGCCTTTGGTTTAGTGGATGTGGGTTGGCGTGGCAGTTTGCAACTTTCTTTAGAAAATGCCTTTGAGATATTTGGCACGAGAATGCCCGTTGGATTCTATTTTGCCTTGGACAAACCTACAGGCGGACTCAAGCATAAAGGAGAAGTACTCGCTTTTTTCTTTAACTTGAATAACTCTGTAGGACTTCGTAATGACATCGACTATCGCTATGTTTCGGCGATGGAAGTTTTTTGTGCAGGTTGTGAAGGCACAACTCTTGACTATGCTTTGCAGACAGATGGTTCTGTGGTTCCCCTGCTCAAGCATACTCACAATCAACCTGCTCTAGATTGGGGGCTAAAGGCTTTTCAACAATCTGTAATTACTTTTGTGCAGCATCTGGTAGAGCGATTGCCTACGGATTTTTCTTTCGATAATTCTCCAAAATTATTGCGGGAAGCCTTAGACGAAATGTTTCTTACTTTTAACAACTCACCAACTCAACAAGAAGCAGAAGCATTTATGGATTGTCCATTTTTTGATGATCCTAACGAGCTTTATCATTTTTATTGGGCAATGCCTTTGCGTTTAGTCGATGTTGTTAAATATGCGATCGCTAGAAGTGATGGCTTTAATCGGCATCGCAACGCATGGAGTGAGGCAAGTCTGCAAGTTAGCTCTCCACTGGTCAAAAAATTAGTACCCTTGGCGATTATTCAACGAAAGCTGCTGAAGCGTTTAAAAAAATTGTTAAAACCCAATAAGTAAGGTTGGCTTAGCCAACCTTACTTATTGGGTTTTAGGCAGAAGCATTGTAAAATTTGGTTATGAGTGTATTGAGTCAAAACAAAACTATTGAACCAGCCCTTGCTGCGGTGAAGCAACGCCTAGAATCAGGTGGTGCATTGCTTCCAGATTCTCCTGAAAACTTGCTAGAGGTTGTTGGTATCCTCAAAAGTTATGGTGTTGTACTAGGTGAATATTATAGGAATCTCACCTATATTTCTGAGCATCAGTTTCTTGCCTTTTTCCCGTTTTTTAAGTTCTTTAATGGAGACTTCTCCCTAAATAAACTTGGTCATCATTGGTGGCACGATCGCATCAATTTTGAATTTGCCGAATATTGCATGAAAGCAATGTTTTGGCATGGTGGTGGTGGTCTAGATGCTTACTTGGACTCCGCAGATTTTAAACAACGCGCTCAATTAGCGATCGCTGCCAAATCTGCACGTAATCCCTTGATGGCGGTGCTGCATCGATTGTTTCCAGATTTTTTGCTAGAGCAAGTGCGTCTGATGACCTACTACAGCGCTCTAGGATATTTCTGGTCGTTTATGTCGCCAATGTTTTTAGAATTAAGCGATCGCTATGATCGTGGTGAAATCAAAAGCATTCCTGACGTTGTTAAGCATGTTCAAGATGGTCTAGTTGCTGCTGCTGGCGTACCTTATATCTATAAAGTCACGATCAATGGCGAAGATTACGAAATTGTGCCTGTGTCGGCAAACCTAACCTTCTTAATGGATACGGCTGTTCCCTATGTGGAGGCGGTATTTTTCCGATCCTTCCCATTCCGTGGCACAGTTTCCTACAATGCACAGGAACATCAAATTTCTACAGAAATTTCGCAATTTAATTATGGTGTTCTCTATGCCGATCCTTTGCCCGTAGGTGGTGCAGGGATTCCACCTACCTTACTCATGCAAGATATGCGACATTTTCTGCCCAACTATTTGCATGAGGTTTATCAACAAGGAGATCGCGGCGAAGAGGATTTGCTAGTTAAGATTTGTCTGTCGTTCCAAAAGTCAATGTTTTGTGTCACTACAGCCGCCCTACGTGGTTTAGCACCCCATCCTTTTGAAACTGAAGATCCGCAAGAAAGACAAGCTAATGATAAATTTCTAGCTCCTTGGTTAGCACGTCTATCGCAATCGCAGTTATATACATTGCAATAAATCCAATTAAGTACGCGTGGCAAAGCCCCGCAAACTTAAAAGATAAAAGCAGCGCTTCGCGCTGCTTTTATCTTTTAAGTTTGTATAGGTAACAAAGCAGGCGATCGCCTGATCTCTTGACCTTCGATAATTGTATGTGCCTGCCAACTCGGATCAGGATCAGGAAAATCCGAACGAAAATGTGCGCCACGACTTTCGGTGCGAAATAGAGCTGATCGCACTAATAAATAAGCATAGTCAGCTAAATTTCGAGTTTCAATCCATAAACGTGACGGTTCGGCAAGTTGGGTTAACTCAGCTTGCCATGTGCAGATTTGTGTTAAAGCGATTTCTAAATCCGATTGAACTCGACTGATGCCCGCCGCTTGCCAGCTTAGATTTTGAATTGCAGATTTAATATTTTGAATAGTCGCTGAATTGCCATGATCTGCTAATTTGGGAGCGATCGCCTTTGGAGTCTTAAAAATCTGAGTTGGTTGAGAACAAACCTGTTCAGCCAAGCGTTCCCCAAAAACGAAGCATTCTAATAGGGAATTACTTGCTAAACGATTAGCACCATGTACGCCCGTACTAGCGGTTTCGCCGACTGCATATAGCCCCTCAATGGAAGTAGCTCCATAAGAATCCACAACTATACCTCCCATGCAATAGTGAGCAGCGGGAGTGACAGGTATTGGTGTGGAGAAAATATCAATTTGCCACTGTTGACAGATTTTGATGATATTTGGAAATCGATGGGCAATTCTCTCTCTAGAAATTGACTGTAAATCCAGAAATACTGTGGGTTCTTTGGTCTTCTGGAGATGGTTAAATATGGCGCGACTGACCACATCACGAGGCGCAAGTTCTCCTTGAGGATGATAATTAAAGGCAAAGCGATCGCCTTTATGATCAATCAAGTGCGCTCCTTCACCCCTTACCGCCTCACTGATTAAAAACCTTGGAGCATTGGCTAAAGCAAGGGCAGTGGGATGAAACTGCACAAATTCCATATCTCGGATTAAAGCTCCTGCTCGCCAAGCGATCGCCACCCCATCACCTGTACTTGAGGGTGGATTGGTATTTTGCGAAAATACCTGAGCGCCGCCGCCTGTCGCCAAAACCACTACAGGCGAAATTAAGCAACCTATTTCCTGATTTTCTTCTAGATAAAAAACACCACCGCAGCGACTCTGTTGCATGTAGAGATCTAAAACTAGGGTTTGACTTAAAACCTGAATACTGGGATTTTGTAATACGGCTGCTGCAAGCTTAGATACTAGCGCTCGACCTGTAGTATCTGCTGAGTGCAATACTCTGCGTTTGGAGTGAGCTGCTTCTAAGGTTAGGGCAAGGCTACCGTCCTCAGTACGATCAAAATCAACACCTAAGGCGATTAGGTTCTGAATTTGGCGAGGTGCAGCATTAACTAGTACATCTACTGCCTCGACTTCACACAGACCCACACCAGCAATCAAGGTATCTTTGCCATGAAATTGGGGAGCATCATCTTTATCAACAACTGCGGCAATTCCACCCTGCGCCCAATCACTAGCTGAAGTTGACAAGTTATCTTTAGTCACTAAACCAATCTGCCAGTTTGGTGCTAGGTCTGCGAGTCGCAGGGCAGTATAAAGTCCAGCAGCACCGCTGCCGATGATCAAAGCATCAAACCTTGTTTGGTTCATCAAGTAAAGCCAACTTATCAATTAATGAATATTATCCCATTAGATCTTGGACTTACGCAGTCCTGCTCTAAGAGTGCAGGCTAAAATCTCAAACCTGTTTCAATAGGTTAATTACAGCAATTACCGATCAACTCAAGGCAAGAAATTTTTGAAAAGTTTTGCAAAGCAAAACTTTTCAAAAATTTCTTGCTTTGGTTGTCATTCCCTAAATTCTTCAATTTGGTATCAGTTGTTTTTCTTCTAGGGTAGTAGATTGTAAATCAGGTAGAGGAATAGCTGAGGAATTGTCCGCGATCGCAGGGACAACATCTTTTGTAGGTAGCGTTATTTCTGTGACTGGATATAGCCACCATGCAAATAACCTCGTCATTTGCGGCATGAGGAGATAAGTCATCGTTGGCACAGCGATCGCTGTCACAAAGGCTACGCGCAAGACTAGAGGCAGTATCCCCAAAAAATGTTGAAAAACCACCGAAATACCCGTAATTAAAGGGAACACAGCCAACCAACTTACTAAAGCCATTTTGTACCTAGGCGGCGGCGTAATCGTGGGTTTTCCTGGTAGCGTAAACCAAGTTTCTAAACCAGTTAACACCTGAATTTGAGGCGGACTAATCGTAAGCGGTTCGGCGATCGCAAACCAGTACTGACGCTCGGCTGAAGATTCCCATAGTCGTAAATTACTCAGACGATCAAACTTAAAAATGATGCGATATTCTGGATCATCGGCATTGACAGGACGAAAAACATTGCTGCCCAGATAGCCAGAAAATTGTCCACAAGTATTGGTAACTCCAGTCAAAAAGGCTTCAAATTCTGCCTTGCATTCTGGTTTGACTCGTCGAGCGATCGTTACTGTAACCGAAGGATCATTAAGCTTTTGCTGAGTTTCCGACATGATCAAACTTCTCCTTGCTATGACATCTTAAAGCGCTTTGCGCTTAAACCCGAACCAAGAATTTTTGTAAAAGTATTGCAAAGCAATACTTTTACAAAAATTCGTTTGATTCGTTTGATCGGTAATTGTCGCGTAGCAATGCTCTTCATTACTTAGGATTTCAGTTTTAATTGTTCTACATTCCATAATGCTCCCGTCACGCCTGTACTGCCAGCTAGTGACGATGGTTGGGCATTCTCTACGCGATCGCGTACAGCAACTAAGTATAAAGGCATCGTTAAATGGATGAGGGGTAATTGTTCCTGAACTAATTGTTGATATTCGGCATAGATAGCCTTGCGCTTAGTTTCATCCAGTTCCTGTGCGCCTTGGATCATCAAAGAATGAATTCTCTTTTCCCAATCAGCAACTTCGCGACCTGGGAAAGGTGGCTCATCACCAACTGGTCCCTTATTAAACATATGGGAATCACCATCGGTTGCCCAAAGATTAATTGCACTATTGGGTTCAGCACCTCCAGTAAAGCCAAGAATCGTTGCATCCCATTGCTTCGAGTTGTCGAGCTTATCGGAGATAATCCGAAAATCAACAGGATTGAAGTCAATCTTCATGCCAATTTTTTCCAAGTCACTTTTTATTTGCGCTCCCATCGCAACTCTACCACCCGCAGGAGCTAGCAAAGTAAAGCGCACAAGATTACCTTCAGCATCGAGGAGTTGTTGTTCAGAATTATATTTATATCCTGCTTGCAAGAGAATCTCTTTGGACTTTTCAGGTTGATAATCATAAACCTTAAGTCCTTTTTCAGGAGGGAAGAAATAGGGACTAGGGATAGAAACTGGTGAATTTTGGGTTTGGGCTAAACCTCGCGACAGGTTGGTAATCATCGCTTCGCGGTTAAGAGCATAGGCGACAGCACGACGAAAGTTAACATCATTAAACCATTTGGATTTTTTCGGCTCAACAAAAGGTTCATTAGTTTTCGGATTTTTGCCCTTATTGAGGTTGAACATGATGAATGCTTGACCTGTGGCGGGGCCAGCATTATAAATTTTGTAGCGATCGCGTTGTTCAAAACGTTTCAACAATTGGAAGTCTTCACCTCGGAGACGATACATATCTAGCTCTTGCGATCGGAATCGTAGCAGAGCTGTATCTGGTGATTCTAAAATCTGCATTACAAATTGCTCGATATAGGGCTTTCCCTTCCGCCAATAATAGGGATTAGGTTTATAGATCACCCGTTCTGAAGGTCGATATTCTTGGATCATATAAGCACCACTGCCAACTAATTGACTAACAGGTGTACTCAGAGTCCATGTTTCGAGAAACTTTAATTTCTTATCTGGCGCGTTAGGATCTTCTTTGAGAGTTGGTTCAAAGACATGTTTGGGCAAAACGCCGATGCCGCCTAATGTGCGGAGAGCAGGCGCAAAGGGTTCGCTCAGTAAAAAAGAAATGCGGCGATCGTCAAGCTTCTCAACCTTGGGAAGAGTCTGCGATTGTCCAACTCGGAGGACATCACGAGTACCAGTGGGAATCTTCTCATTGAAGAGAATATTTTGATAGGTAAAGAGAACATCATCAACGGTGAGTGGTTGACCATCTGACCATTTCAGATCAGGACGCATCGTGAAAATAAGTTGTTTGCCATCCTGCTGAAATTCCCATTTTTCGGCTAGTTCGGGTTCTAACTCTTTTGTAATTGGATTCTCCGAAATCAAGCCAGTGAGGGTATAGCCAATCACAATACCACTATAGGCATCCTGCACAAGCACTGGATTAAAAGTTTTGATATCACTATCAAGTGGAACTACGAGTCGATTTTTGAGGGCTTCTGGTTTGACCGCGCAACCCCAAAGCAGCAGCGAACACATGCCGATCAGTAGCAGCAAGACGATTGCTTTCCATTGTTTCACCTTGGTTCGTTTCTGAATGCTTCTTCTCACGATCGCCATCTTCCCTAAAAAATAAACAAAGTAAACATTAAGATCAAAAGCTTTTAGCTACTAACTATTTTTGTAGCGCGGCGAAGCCGCGCCACAAAAATGGTTCTTTATTTTACTGCGAAGCCCTTAGCTTTTAGCTAATAAAACTACTGCATGAACGGCGATCGCTTCTTTCTGTCCGATCGCATCCATGCCTTCGTTAGTAGTCGCCTTCACACTGACACAATCAATTGGTAAATTCATCGCTTGGGATAGGCGATCGCGCATAGCCTTAATGTGGGGTTTGAGTTTTGGGGCTTCAGCAATCACCATTGCATCAAGATTATTCACGCGCCAACCCTGTGCGCTAATCAATTCCTGTACCTGCTGCAAGAGCATGATGCTGTCGGCTCCAGCCCATTTCGGATCAGAGGGTGGAAAATAATGCCCAATATCTCCAAGGGCAAGCGCTCCCAACATTGCGTCCATGATCGCATGGGTTAGTACATCAGCATCGCTATGTCCCAGTAATCCTTTTTCATAAGGAATTTCGACTCCTCCAAGGATCAGGCGGCGATCGCTAACGAGTCGGTGCAGGTCATAACCATTGCCAATACGGATATTCATAGATGAGTAGCTAAGTTTAACTATTCATAATATAGCAAGGCAAGTTTTGCTGAGGACAAAACCCAAAAGAGTAATGGCGGCACGAAGCGCCGCTATTACTCTTTTGGGTTTTGTGCTGATTAATTAACGATATTGATCTTTTGTATCTTGGCGCACTTTAAACAGAGTCTATTCATTCATTAATAAATTTGTATTGACCTGTCAATTTTCTCTATTAAGTAAGGCTAAGTAAGGCAATTCCCGTGACTCAACAGGTGACTGCTCCCATAACTGATTTTACATTTACCCTTAACGGTGCAAAAACTCACGTAAAAAATCTTGCGCCCACGATGACACTGCTGCACTATTTACGACAAAACGGCTATGTGGGCACAAAAGAGGGTTGTGGAGATGGTGACTGCGGGGCTTGCACGGTAGCGATCGTTGGTCAAGATAGTCATGGGCAGCCTCAATATCAAGCGGTGAATAGCTGTTTAGTCCCTCTTGGCGCGATCGCGGGACGCGAGGTCATTACTGCCGAAGGGATCGCCAATGGTCAATTACATCCAGTCCAAGCAGCGATGGTAGAGATGGCTGGATCTCAGTGTGGCTACTGCACCCCCGGTTTTATTATGAGTATGTTTGCGGCTTACTATAATCACAGTCTAGGTGATGATATCTGCATTGAGGGTAATCTCTGTCGCTGTACGGGCTATTTACCAATCCGCAAAGCCGCGCAACTATTGGCGAAAAATAATGCCGATGATCATTTTAGTACAGCGCTAGTTAGCAAAACTTCTGATTTGGCAGCGATCACTTATACAGGAAGTGAGCAACAATTTTATCGTCCTATTGAGCTAGCGGAAGCATTGCAACTACTTCAGCAGTACCCTGAAGCAACATTGGTGGCAGGAGCAACGGATTTAGGGCTAGAAATGAGTTGGCATCGGCGCACCTATTCCATCTTAATTTCCTTAGAGGGAATTACAGCGCTTAAGCAAATCCGCCAAACCGATGACTATGTGGAGATAGGATCGGCTGTACCCCTCAGTCACATTGAAGATTTGCTGCATGGGATTTTCCCAAGTCTTGATGAAATGCTGCATTGGTTCGCCGCGCGACAGGTACGCAATCGGGCGACCCTCGGCGGTAATATTGGCACTGCTTCCCCCATTGGTGATTTGCCACCTGTGTTATTAGCCCTTGATGCATCCGTGAAGTTGGTGAGCATTGATGGCGATCGCAGTTTATTACTGGCGGATTTTTTCAAAGGCTATCGACAAACAGAACTAAAACAAGGCGAGATTATCCATTCTGTAAAGATTCCTAAAACGATTACTTCTGGAGCAACGAAACGGCTTAGTCAGTCCTACAAAATTGGTAAACGTGGTACGGACGACATCAGCATTGTTGCGGCTGCTTTTGTAATTGATCTTGATGATCAGCAGAATATTCTCCATGCCCGTCTCGCCTATGGTGGTGTCGCGGCAACTCCGATACGAGCGATCGCGATTGAGGAAATGCTCATCGGTCACCCTTGGACAATGGCAACTGTGCGATCGGTAAAACCTGCTCTGCATGAAGCATTTACCCCCTTGAGTGATCTGCGTGGCAGTGCCAATTATCGCAAGATGTTAGTAGGCAATCTGTTTGAGAAGTTTTTTGTTGAACATACATAGCAGTTGAAGCGAAACTTCAACTGCTACCTTGTGGATTTTTTGTAGATATGGAAGGAATAGAAAATGACGATTACCGATCAGAAAGTTAGCAACCAGAAAAGCCATGAAAGCGCCGTTGGTCATGTCAGTGGCAAGGCTGTCTATACAGATGACCAGAGATTACCCGCAGGAATGTTATCACTCTATCCTGTGTTATCACCCCATGCCCGTGCCAAAATCACCAAACTCGATTGTACCGCCGCCCATGAAGTCGCAGGCTTAGTCACAATTCTTACGGCTGATGATGTACCTGGGGAGAATAATACGGGTGCGATCGTTCACGATGAAGTGATGCTGCCAACGGATGAAGTAAGCTACTGGGGACAGGTAGTAGTTTGGGCAGTCGGCGAAACTGAAGAAGCAGCTCGTCAAGCCGCCGCCAAAGTAATTGTCGAATATGAACCTTTACCCGCAATTCTCAGTATTCAAGAAGCGATCGCTGCCGATAGTTACCATCTCGACAAACGGGTGATCAAGCGTGGTGAAACTGATACGGCTCTCCAAAATAGCGATCGCACGCTCCAAGGTGAACTAGAAGTAGGTGGACAGGATCATTTCTATCTAGAGACCCATACCAGTTGGGTAGTTCCCGATGGCGAAAATGGTTACAAGGTCTATAGCTCAACGCAGCATCCTAGCGAAACTCAAGTAATCGTGGCAAGGGTTTTGGGTTTACCCAATAGTCATGTCGTTGTTACCTGTCTGCGGATGGGTGGAGCATTTGGTGGCAAAGAATCTCAGGCTAATCCCTTTGCGGCGGCGGCGGCTGTAGCCGCACATAAAACTGGTCGCCCAGCCAGAGTCAGCCTGCGCCGACATCAAGACATGATCGTTACAGGCAAGCGGCATAATTTTTTGGGTAAATACCAAGTGGGCTTTACTAATGAGGGGCTAATTACGGCGATAAAAGCTGAGCTATATGCTGAGGGTGGTTGGAGTCTAGACCTCTCACCGCCTGTATTGATGAGAGCAATGATGCATATCGACAATGCCTACTATGTTCCTCATTTGGAAGTACAGGGATGGATTGCAAAGACTAATCGGGTGTCGAATACGGCTTATCGTGGTTTTGGTGGACCACAGGGGATGATCGTCTGTGAAGAAATCATCGATCGCATAGCACGCACTCTTGGGTTGCCACCCGAAGTAGTCCGCGAACGGAATTTCTATCATGGCACTGGCGAAACTAGCACCACGCATTACGGACAGGATATTGTCCATAATCGCATCGCTCGCGTATGGTCAGAAGCAAAAGAGAAATCGCGTTTTAGCGATCGCCAAGCTGAGATTGCTCAGTTCAACCAGACTAGTGCCTATAAAAAGCGCGGCATTGCCATTACACCCGTTAAGTTTGGCATTTCCTTTAACAAAACTGAATATAACCAAGCAGGCGCATTGGTGCTGATTTACACTGACGGCAGCATTCAGGTGAATCACGGTGGCACAGAAATGGGACAGGGGCTGCACACAAAGATGCTCCAAGTTGCAGCGAAGTCCCTCGGTGTCAAACTTGAACGCTTTCGGATCATGCCCACCAGTACCGATAAAGTTCCCAATACATCGGCAACTGCTGCTTCTAGTGGTTCCGATCTCAATGGACAAGCGGTCAAGGCAGCCTGTGAGACTCTCCGTAACCGCATGGCAACCGTTGCTGCAAAAATGCTCAATCTCGATGCCCCTGAAGACCTTGTTTTCGAGGATGATTGGATTTATTGCCGCACCTACCCCAGCGCCAGAATTGCTTTTGATGAAGTCGTAAAACGCACCTACAGCGATCGCATTAGTCTCTCTGCAAACGGCTTTTATCGCACGCCGAATATTTTTTGGGATGCCAAGCTAAATAAAGGTCGCCCCTTCTATTATTTCTCCTACGGAACGGCTGTTAGTGAAGTGGAAGTCGATGGATTTACAGGAACATTCAAGTTAAGACAGGTGGATCTTGTTCAAGATGTGGGCGAATCGATTAATCCATTACTAGACAAAGGACAAATCGAAGGTGGATTTGTGCAGGGTATGGGCTGGCTGACGATGGAGGAATTGGTCTGGAATGACCAAGGACGCTTACTCACCTTTGCTCCTAGCACTTACAAAATCCCCACGGTTAGCGAAGTCCCCGAACAGTTTCATGTACATCTATTGGAAAGAGCCGCCCAAGACGGTGTGATTTTTGGCAGTAAAGCGATCGGGGAGCCGCCATTTATGTTAGCGATGTCAGTCAGAGAAGCAATTCGCAATGCTGTCGCTGCCTTTGGTAAGGCTAGCCAAGTATCATTGGCAATTCCCGCAACTCCCGAAGCGACCCTCTGGGCAATTGAAGCTGTGAAATCTGATTCTCTCACTGCGGTAAAAGCCTGACCTATGATTTACGAAGATCTTCTAATCGCCCTTAGTCAAGGGGCAGTGGTTGTTGCGACCATAATTAGCTCCAAAGGCTCAGTACCGCGAGAAGTAGGCGCGAAAATGCTCATTACCAGCGATCGCTGCATTGATACTATCGGTGGTGGTGCAGGAGAAGCGAAGGTAATCTCTCAAGCCAGAGAAGTTTTACAAAGTGGCAAGAAAACACTGGTAGAAATTGACCTTACTGGTGCACCCAATCGTCAGACTGAAGGGATTTGTGGCGGATGGATGCAGATCTTGTTAGAGCGCTGGCATGGAGAAGAAGCGATCGCTCTGGTTGAGCAGATCCTTGCATCACTAAAATTGGGGCGATCGCTTACTTTGGTTACTTCTTTTGGTGATGCACATCCATATTTAATTAAGGAAAAAGGAGAAAGGAAAAAGGAAAAAGGAGGGGAGTGGTTTATTGAGGTTTTGGAGCCTGCACCGATGCTGCTAATCGTGGGTGCGGGGCATGTGGGGGAACAACTTGCTAAGGTTGCACATTTGAGCGGCTTTCGGATTGCGATTCAGGATGATCGTCCTGAATGGGCAAATCTAGAACGATATCCTCAAGCAGCTTTCATTTATTCGCATATCGATCAAGCTTTAACCGAATTATCAAATCATGGCTCTCTCTATGTTGCGCTAGTCACAAGAGGCTATCGTTATGATTTGGAAGCTCTAACAGCTTTACTCAATCGCGATTTACCCTGTTCCTATATCGGGATGATCGGTAGCGATCGCCGAGTTAAGGAGGTTCTTGAGCAAGTTAAACAAATAGGAATCTCCACGGAGAAATTACAATTTGTTTATGCTCCCATTGGTTTAGATATTGGTGCGCTAACACCTGCGGAGATAGCCGTCAGCATTAGTGCAGAGTTAATCATGTTGCGGCGTGGCGGCACTGGGCGATCGCTATCCTGCGATTTTAAAGATATCAGTTGAGACTACTGATCTATACTCCCTGCCCAGTGAAAGAAATAGCGTTGCGGCGCTTCGCGCCGCAACGCTATTTCTTGGTTTTATATGTCTATTTCTTCGGTGGGAAGGGAGTAAGAGCGTGTTTGAGAGGTCAATATGCACATTTTATGACTTGTTGTGTGTACACCGTAACCCAAAAAACAGAGGCGGCGCGAAGCACCGCATCTATTTTTTGGGTTCTTAAACACTTCCAGCACGAAATACACGACCAATTACTTCTTCGATCGCAGGTTCATTTACCGACAAATCTAGAATCTCTAATTCGGCAAGGATTTGAGAAACAACCTTAGTCAAATTTTCTCGTGGCACTAAAAAGCAAACCGCTTGACCATCGATATTTAGGATTTGCCCATATTTTTGTAAATCCTCGCGATCGCCTATCGGTTGGGCTAACTCCACCCGCACTTCCCGATAGGGTGCAAAGTTATCATGCAAGCCGTCAAGACTACCATCATAAATTAGCCCTCCCTCATGAATCAGTAACACCCGTTTACATAGCGCCGTGATGTCCGCCATATAGTGACTTGTCAGCAAAATCGTCGCTTGGTAGCGCTGATTATATTCCCGCAAAAATTCTCGTACACTTGCCTGAGCATTAACATCTAAGCCTAAGGTTGGCTCATCTAAAAATAAAACTTGGGGTTGGTGCAATAAAGCAGCTAATAATTCGGCTTTCATCCGCTCACCAAGGGAGAGCTTTCGCATGGGTTGCGTGAGTTTACCCTCCAGCGATAACATCTCTGTGAGTTCACCGAGGCGATGTTTAAATACTTTTTCAGGAATGTCATACACCGCCGCATTCATTTTTAAGGAATCTAGGGCTGGCAGATCCCAAATTAATTGCTGTTTCTGCCCCATTACTAAAGTAATTTTTTGTAAAAAACTGGGATCTCGCCGAAAGGGAATATGTCCGGCCACTTGGACATGCCCCGATGAAGGATGGATTAAACCTGTTAGCATTTTCAGCGTTGTGGTTTTACCTGCACCATTTGGTCCCAAAAAACCAACTATTTCACCTGAGGCGATCGCAAAGGAGATATCTTTAACCGCCGCGATCGCCCGATATTGACGATGCCAAAAGTGTCGAAGAGTGCCAACTATTCCCGCATCTTTGACGGCAATGTTATAAATTTTGCTCAAACCTTCAACTGTAACCATTGCCATAACGCTCTAACCAAGATGCATTCTGATATACTGTCAACAATATCGATGACTTTTATTGATATTGGTTATTGATTTTAGATAAAGTTGACTCAACAACTCTGTAAAGACACAATCGAAAAACAGTTAATGTTGAGTAGGCAATATTCTTAACCTTATCTTATTTTTAAGGTTTTAGAAATTTTATGATTGCATTAGCAATTGATCGTTCTAAACTGACTTAATTCTCAAAGGTATTGAGTTTTGATGACGATACACGCTAACGCACAATTGGAAAACAAGGAAAGCAGTCATGGTAAAAGTCCTCGTAGTGGACGATAGTCCGATGGTGTTGGAGATGGTCTCGGCACATTTAAAGCAACATGGTATGGAAGTTACGGAAGCAAACAACGGTGCTGAGGCAGTAGAAAAGCTCAAAGCTTTAACACCCGATCTCGTTGTTACTGATGTGGTCATGCCTCAAATGAATGGTTATGAGTTATGCCGTTGGATCAAAAATAATGCCTCTACGAAGGATGTACCCGTAATTATGTGTACAACCAAAAGTGAGGAATTTGATAAGTATTGGGGCATGAAACAGGGAGCAGATGCTTATTTAACTAAGCCTTATCATCCACCTGAATTAATCAAAACCATTAAACAGTTACTTAGTCAGGTCAAATAAATCAAATCAAAATAGAAAAGGGGGGTGCTAAGCACCCCCTTTTCTATTGACGCTCTTTGAGTCGTTGTGATGCTTTTTGTTCGGGATCAATGCCTTCAAAGGTCGGGGGGAGCCAGACCCGAACGATTAAAAGTACTGCCAAGGCAACTAAGAAGGCACAGGTTGCTAATATCTGTTTCCATTCGACTTCTAGTAACCCTTTGACAATTACTTCCCGCAAAACCGAAACAATTGTTACTTCTACGGAAACACCAATCGATACTCGTTGTTCTTGGAGATAAATAATTAATAGGCGAAATAATTCCACTAAAATGAGGATAAATAAAATATCGGCAGTGACTTCGTGAAAGCGCAAAGTCGTAACTAACGATAGGAAAGTCTGCTTAAGTTGCAACACCATGACGCAGAATAGCCCAATACATAGAGAAATCGCGATCGTGTCTTGGACTAGCTCTAATGTTTTGACAACACGACAACGCAGAGTAGTTTGGTATTGGTTTGGAGTGATTGGGGCTTTATCAATATGAGCGTCAATTAATTTATTTGACTGTTGCATGTCTAAAATTTCATCTATTAAGAAATATGGAATCAAATTAACATAGGCTGTATTTATAGCACAATCATTATCTCATTAGTTTTTGCAATGTCTAACATATTTTATTTAGGTTGTGCGGTTTGGGCTTTTAAGGGTTGGGTTGGTGATTTTTATCCGAAAGGGAGTCGTTCAACGGAATTTTTGCCACTTTATAGCGATCGCATGGCAACGGTAGAAGTAAACTCAACTTTTTATGTGATCCCCGATCGCCAAACTATCGAGCGTTGGGCAAAGGATACGCCCGCAGAATTTCGCTTCTGCCCTAAATTCCCCAAACATTTCACCCATAATGGTTTGCTGATGCCCTACATAGAGCAGGCTTTCCAGTTTTTAGATTTGATATCGAGTTTTGGCGATCGCTTAGGTGTTGCCTTTATCCAATTACCACCCAGCTATAGCCCTGCGAATTTTGCTGATCTCGAAAATTTCCTAAAAGCATTACCAACTCAGGACTATCAAATCGCTTTAGAAGTGCGTCATGCTGATTGGTTTAAGCCGAATCATAGCGATCGCCTCAATCAGTTATTACAGAGTTTAGGGATCGGACGGGTATTGCTAGATTCGCGCCCCATATATGATTTACCACTTGGTGATGACATTGATCCTGCCTTGTCGATCCCAGTTCAACAGGAGCGCCGCAAACCCAATTTGCCTTTGCAACCTGTGGTGACAGCCCCTTTTAGTATTGTGCGGTTTATCAGTCACCCTGAACGCGATCTGAATATTCGCTTTTGGCAAGAATGGGAAACTTATGTACGCGAATGGCTCGCACAGGGAACCCAGATCTACTTCTTTATGCACTGCCCAATCGAAGAGCGATCGCCCCATAATGCAAGATACTTTCAGGAAATGTTAGAAAAAGCCAATGTTCCAGTGCCAGTGTTACCTTGGGATCAGCTTATTCCACCACCACAGCAATTAACCCTCTTTTAACATGATCACAATTAAATCAGTTTTACGGGTCTTGCTTGCGATATTCATGATCACCGCAGGTACACTTCACTGGGTAACGCCCGATCCCTTTGTCAAGATCGTTCCTTCTTTTTTACCTGCTCCTCTAGCTTTGGTCTACATTAGTGGTGTATTTGAGATTTTAGGAGGAGTTGGCTTGCTAGTTCCTCTAGTTAGTCAAGCCGCAGCATGGGGATTGATCGCGCTATTTATTGCCGTATTTCCTGCCAATATCAATATGGCAGTTAATCGCATTCAAATGGATGGAATTCCTGACTCAGACCTGTTGCGATGGGGAAGGTTGCCACTGCAAGCAGTTCTAATTGCTTGGGCTTGGTGGTATACAAAAAAGCAGTAGCTTGACTATCATTTATCTTTAGCTCACTAATATCAAGTCATGACTCAACCCTCACAATATTCCAGCGATCGCTATGCAGAATTCATTCAGCCAGTGGATGAATATAATCGTGATTTGATTGCGAATGTGCATCCTCTCGATTGGGTAAATCCTCAACCTGCGGCGCTTTATGATTTGGTCGTAATTGGTGCAGGAACGGCGGGATTGGTCGTCGCGGCTGGGGCAGCGGGTTTAGGTTTAGGCTTGAAAGTGGCGCTAATTGAGAAGAACCTTATGGGAGGTGATTGTCTCAATGTTGGTTGTGTTCCTTCTAAATGCGTGATTCGTTCATCGCGAGTAGTTGCGGATATACTCGATGCTGCGAGATTTGGCATCAATCCACCCCAAAATATTGATATTGATTTTGCTGCTGTAATGGAGAGGATGCGGAAAATCCGTGCTGGCATTAGTCACCATGACTCGGCAGAGCGATTTCGGAATCTTGGCGTTGATGTGTTTCTTGGGTCGGCAAGCTTTATTGATCACAAGGCGATCGCTGTTAACAACATCAAATTAAATTTTAAAAAAGCGGTAATTGCCACAGGCGCAAGGGCATCTGATCCACAAATTGCAGGACTTGCCGAAGCAGGATACTTAACCAATGAAACCGTATTTTCACTCACTGAGAAACCCAAAAGATTAGCCGTCATCGGTGGTGGCGCAATTGGTTGTGAATTAGCTCAGGCTTTTCAACGCTTAGGTTGCGAAGTGACATTACTGCATAAAAATTCGCATTTACTCGATCGCGAAGATGCGGATGCTGCCGAAATTGTGCAACAGGTATTTCTGCGTGAAGGTGTGAATTTGATTTTGGACTGTGCGATCGCTCAAGTCACCCAAACTAGCACTGACAAAATCATCCATTATCAACAAAATGGAATTAACCACCAAATAGAAGTCGATGAAATTCTCGTCGGTGCAGGGCGATCGCCAAATGTCGAAGGGTTAAATTTAGAAACTGTGGGTGTTAACTACGACAAGCGTAAAGGTGTAATCGTGAACGATTATCTGCAAACGACAAACCCACGGATTTTTGCCGCAGGGGACATCTGTATGAATTGGAAGTTTACCCATGCTGCGGATGCTGCGGCGCGGATTGTGATTAAAAACACGCTCTTTGCTCCTTTTGGTTTGGGTAAAAGTAAGCTCAGTGATTTAGTCATGCCTTGGGTAACCTATACCGATCCTGAAATTGCCCATGTGTGTCTATATGCTCAGGAAGCCCAAGCGCAAGGTTTAGAAACCGAGGAAATTAAGATTCCTTTTAGTTCTGTCGATCGCGCAATTTATGATGGTGAAACGGAAGGCTTTGTCAAAATTTTGCATCAACGCGGCAGCGATCGCATTCTTGGGGGAACGATTGTGGCGCGTCATGCTGGCGAAATGATTAGCGAAATTACTTTAGCGATCGCCTCTAAACAGGGACTAAATGCACTATCTGGAGTGATTCATTCCTATCCTACTCAAGCCGATGCGATCAAGAAAGCCGCCGATGCCTATCGAAAAACTTTGCTCACGCCACGCACGCAGTCATTATTAAAGTTTTTAACTAAATTCAGCTAAAGATGGAAATTAGCGCTTCGCGCTTAGCCGTAAAATAGGGAACCAATTTTTGGTGGTGCGGCGAAGCCGCACCACCAAAAATTGGTTCCCTATTAAATTGTAGAGAAATTACGCATGAACCATCAGATATTGACCATTGCCATTGTACTCACCATCGCAAGTTGCAAAAATTGTCCCTAAGAGTAACAAATAAAAACGCCAGATCCGTCGAAATCTAGCATAGTCCATGCCGTAGTCTAGAGACTTAGCAATGTCTTGAGAGGCATCAAATCTCTCCAACCATGCAGTTAAAGTCTTATGGTAGTTGATGCCGTTCATATACCAGCGATTAATGGTTTTAAGATCGTGGTTATGATTGGGGACTGCATCATAATTCCAGTAGCGACCGTGAGGGAAAATATACTTGTGCGTGAAGCCAGACGACATATGATTTGGAGTACGCACAGTAATGATGTGAATGAATACTTTTCCATCTTTCTTGAGAAATGAAGCTAGCTTTTGGAAAGCATTGGTGAGATTGCCAACATGACAGAAGACTCCAATGGAGAGAATCTTATCAAATTTTTCAGTAAACTGCGCCTCGTTCAAATCACCTTCATGCAAAGTGAAGCGACCTGAACTCAGGAAACTAGATGAATCTTGCATCTTGCTACGCATGTACTCACATTGCTGATGACTCAAGTTTAGTCCTGTAAATCGCACATTCGGGAATTTAGACATGATGTAATTAGGTACACAGCCCCAACCACAGCCAAAATCCAAAATATGATCGCCGTCAACAATTTCTAGCCGTTCAATCACCTGATCGAGCATATGTTTTTGAGATTCTTCTAAATCTACCGCTCCATTTTCCCAAAATCCAGTGCTGTATTTGGGATAGATGACTTGCCAATCGCCTAGCATCGAGTTCAGCATAGCTTGAGGCAAGTCGTACTGCACCTTCATCAGTTCTCGCGAAGATTCTGCAAGTTGATCTGACTCCTGTAATACCCATTCATAGGGCGCGAGTAGGCTAGGAAAATGCTTAAACAAAATTGGCATGGATGTATGCAATAGCGATCGGAAAACAGAGTCTGGTATTTCCATCCCATTCACATAGGCTTCTGCCATTGCCATTTGGGTCGCATTAAAAGCGCTTGCCATCAATCGCGTTGTTTTGTAAGCGATCGGACTTTTTAGAGTTGCATCTCCCAAAAGAGGGATATGGGTTTGTATATTTGGGAAGGAATTTGTAGAAGTCATGTTGGTTCCTCTTAGTTTAGAAGATTGCTCAGACAAGAAATCATGCAAGATATCAACTTGAGAACATTTTGTTTTTGATGTAGCAGTTAACGAAAGAACTCTAAGTTATTGATTTGAAATGTAGTATAGCTACCTATGGGATTTTTGATCGTTAAAATTTTATTTAAGTTAATGCAAGTTTATTCTCATGAGAGAATACTCGCAAATTTCAATACAAAAAAGCCTTGCTAAGCAAGGCTTTTTTGTATTGAAATTTGCGAGTTGCGATGTTAAGAATTTGCTGATCTATTTGCTGATCTATCTGAAGCGATCGCTAATTCTAAATTCTCTAAATTTTGGATTCGCGCTTTTGCTAACAAATCTTTTTCGCTAGGCAATCTCAACTTTGTGGCTAACTTCAAGAACTCCAGTAGTTTAATGAACGCAAAAGTGGGATCTGGCAGATAGACAACCTGACCATCGCGAATAGTAATACCATGCCGACTCGATGACTGAAAAGCATGGTGAAGATTATGCCAACCTTCACCCAAAGTCAGAAATGCAACAAGCCCACTATTGCGACTATGGTCGGCAGTGATAAATGGCTGTTCCCCTACAAGATGGCTAAGAGAGTTGACCGTTTGTACGCCATGAAAAAGCAATGTCGTGCTAAGAAAGAAAGCCCCCAGATATTCCAGCCCACCAATGAAATACGAGATAGCTCCCAGTGCGACTAAAGGGATGAAATGCAACCGATCAATCACTTTTAAGACCAGATCGCTTTCTACGTCAGAGGGTAGTTTATCGGGAAAAAAATGAGGAGATAATAGCCACCCACCCTGTGACCAATAAAATCCTTTTAGCCCTTGATTAGGCTGATAGGGAGAATGAGTATCGAGGGCTTGATCGGAATGTTGATGATGGTGCATGTGGTGTGCTTTCCACCAACTTGGTCCCATCTGTCCCGCCGATGCGGTCACAATACAGCCTATCCATAATAGGGGCGTAGGAGCTTGGTAGCTTTTGTGCGTAAGTAATCGATGATAAATGCCCGTTGTGCCAAGCATACGAATGAAATATAGTAGCAAGATCCAAGCGATCGCCCCCCAAGATAAACCAGTGACGAACACAAGTAGTGAACCGATATGACTGACAATAATCAGGATCGGTCCGACTATATACAAAACGCTTGTGAGTAGAGAATATTGCCTCATTTACTATCCATAGAGTGTGATCAAAGAAAATATATTCAACGCCTTCAAAAAATCTCTTGTTTTGGGTGTAGAGCGTTGTAAGTAACCGAATTTAGTACCGCATTTCCATCGTAAGATTGTGTATGTGAGGCAAAGCCCCACATACACAATCTTACGATAATTTCTTTCTGTTGCCTTCGCTACGGAACTAATGTTGCTTTTGAAGTCAGATCAGAATTTGTAGAAAGCCCTAGGCTTTGCTAAATTATCCGCCTATTCACCCGTCGAAATACCCTATGCCTAGCTTACCAAGCACGATTTATCCCATTGGCGCTTATAACCTTCACGGTTTAGTGTGGCAAACCGATGTAAGTACTGATGATTTAAGTACTGATGTAGATAGTGGCAAACCCTATGCGCTTTGTGTCGATGCCTATCAAGGACATCTGCTCAAAATCGATCCCTTCTCCGAAGGCGCAACCGTACTGAATAACTATACAGCGTTGCAGTTTCGAGATGCCACGGGCTTAGCGATCGCGGGAGAGACGCTTTGGATTACTAAGGACAATGGAATTTATTACTGCAATATGGTTGACTTTGAGCTGCAACCATTTATGGAGCTACCCAATAAGATCGATGGTATCGCCGTATCCGATGGCGGTGTATATGTAAGTTCTCGCGAAGTTGGCAAAATCTTTGTGTTTGGACGCGCCACCCGCACTTTACTACGCATTATGGATGCGCCGGGGGCAGGATTTGAAGCGCTAACCCTAGTCGGTGAAGAATTGTGGGTCAGCGATCGCACTGAGGAGACTATTTATCGCCTCAACGCCAAAACAGGTGAAATTTTGCACCGTGGCTTAACTCCATTTCCCAATCCGATGGGATTAGGATTTTTGGGAGATGATCTGTATGTGGTTTACTCAGGTGACGAAAACTACATCCGTGATAATCCTAACGACTTAGATCAGCCATTTTCAGTTTCTACCCGTGAAAAAACCTTTATCCATCGGCTCAAATTCAATCATTACCAAGATGGAAAGTTAAACTATACCCTCACCAGTGGCTATAAAGTGGAGATGATCTATCTTGAAGAACTCTCTTCTGAAGAACCAACTTCCGTCTATAACCTCACATGGCGAGTTGCCTATCCCACCGATAACTATCGTCAAAAATTATTAGCGATCGAGCCAATTGGCATTCCCTTTGAAGAAGAAATTGTGGATGGTCAGCGTGTCGCCGCCTTCAAACTCGGCAACCTGAAACCTGAAGAATCTCGCATGTTTGGCTGGAAAGCTACTCTAGAACTACATGGCATCAAATATGAACTCAAGGATAGTGAGGTGGAATTTGTGCCTGAACTATCTCCCGAAATGCAGAAGCTCTATCTAGTCGATGACGATGGATTGAGCATGGATCATCCGATCATTCAAGCCGCAGCTAAGGAAGCCGTGGGAGATGAAACCAATATTTTGCGAAAGATGTTGTTGATTCGCGATTACGTCTATGATAAGCTCTCCTATCGCGTCACACCTTATATTGCTGCTCCTGAGGAAGTTCTAGTCAGAGGTACTGGCTCCTGTGGTGAATATGTGGGTTTATTACTAGCTCTAACGCGCTTAAATGGAATTGCTTGTCGCACGGTGGGGCGCTATAAATGTCCCCATGAAAATGATTTGGTGATGAATATTCCTCTGCATCAGTATTACAACCATGTTTGGATTGAGTTCTATATTCCCAGTATTGGATGGTTGCCAATGGAATCAAATCCTGATGATACTGGCTCCCGTCCCTATCCTACACGCTGGTTTATGGGATTACCTTGGTATCATGTAGAAATTGGAAAAGGCATATTTTTTGAGACAATTCAACCTCAACCTTATTCCATTGGTGAACTTGCGCTTAATCATGTTCGCTTCAAAGTTTTGGAAGAAATTTAAAATTTTCATGTTGATCTGTCGTCACTTTAAACCCCAAAGATGAAAGGTGGCGCTTCGTGCCACCTTTCATCTTTGGGGTTTTCTTTGTCGCGATCGCTAGAACTGTAAACGATTACTAAGTTTAATAAATTTAACTTAAGAAGAATTTTCTGATGTCTAGATACCTCTTAGGATTATGGAAATTAAAAAAATTATAGGTAATTAGACTTAGGAAAACAAACTTATGACACATCTAGCTTTTAACTTACTTGCCGCAGTTCCCGCTACTCCTACTTGGTCACCAAGTGTTGGATTGATCATGGTTACAGCTAACGTATTTGCGTTGGTTGTTGCTCGCTATGGCATTCAAGTCAAAGGTGTTGGTCCTAGCTTACCAGTAGAATTACCTGGGTTATTTTCAGGTTTTGGATTGCCAGAATTTCTAGCAGTTACTAGCTTCGGTCATGTTCTTGGCGCAGGGCTAATTTTGGGCTTGGCTCAAGCAGGCTTGCTATAACACAATAGAGCGTGCGCGAAGCGTACGCTCTATTGTGTACAAGAAAATCCTTTAAAGCGTTGCAAGGCAATACTTTAAAGGATTTTCTTGCTTCGGGTTTGAGCGCAAAGCGCAGTAAATCTAACCTAAGTTCGGGTTAATTTCAAACTAGCTCCTAGAGAGGGTTCGCGCTGCGAACCCTCTCTAGGAGCCAAAACAGTAAAAGCCTCGCGAAGCGAGGCTTTTACTGTTTTGGCTTTTAAAATTTTGTAGCTTATCCCGAACTCACGTTAAATCTAAACAAATGAAGCTGAGTTGCCCCATTCACCTGTAAATACAAAGCTGGATAAGGGATGACGAGAGCGAGGAGCATTTTCGCGCGCCTGTAAATCTGCGGGTAAATTGCTAGGTTCTCCCGCATAACCGATCGCGATCGCTGCCATAGGTTTCGCCGTTTCAGGAATATTAAAAGTGGCGATCGCCTTAGCTGCATCAAAGCCCCCCATCTGGCGCGCGACTAACTCTAAAGCTGTTGCTTGCAATACTAAAGTTGCAGCCGCTTGCCCTGCATCGTATTCACCCCAAGCATTAGGTTTGCCATTATGTTTAAAGTTTTTTTGAGCCACGACGATTCCCAAAACTGGAGCAACTTGCGCCCAGACCACGTTAGCAGGCACTAAGCAATCGAGTAGTTTTTGATAATTCACGGTGTCGTCTTTAGTCGCGACGATAAATGTCCAAGGTTGGTCATTAAAACAAGAAGAAGCCCATCTTGCCGCTTCAAACAACTGAGCAAGTTTTGCTGTTTCAACAGGCTTGTTATCAAAGGCATGGGGACTCCATCGCTCAGCGATCAAAGGATGGATTTCGTGATCGGTAATTGCAGGATTTTCCATATTAAATTAACATTCCTAGATCAATTTTGAGACAATGACAATTCATAATTATTTTATAGTCGCACATTAGCAATTGTCATGATGAAACCAATTTTGGTGTTTCCAGAGCGAAGGCTCTGGAAACACCAAAATTGGTTTTTTGAAAGCACATTACTCAGATTGACAGGGAGAGAAAATTATGGCTAGCTCAAGTAAATTTAAAATTCTCGCTTGTGATGGTGGTGGTATTCGTGGACTGATCACGGCTGTAATCTTAGAGTGCTTAGAGCAGAAATTGGATCAGCCTCTAAAAAGTTATTTTGATTTGTTTGCAGGAACCTCTACAGGCAGTATTATCGCTTGTGCGATCGCTAGAGGAATACCTACATCTCAACTTCGCCAATTTTATATGGAGAAAGGTATCAGCATCTTTCCTGACATGGACCCAATCTTTTGGTGGAATAATCTTATTGAAAAAATCAAGAAGGGTGATCCTTCTCTTCCTTTATTTCCTAGCGAAGGACTAGAGTCAGTGCTTCAGGAAGTTAATATTTTTGATCAGGATCCATTTGGCTCATTACCTCCAACCATTGTAGTTTCCTATGATACCTACAATCGCACTGCGGTAGTTTTTAAGAGCAATCAACCTGAATTTAAGCACATTCCAATTTGGGAAGTTTGCCGTTGTTCTTCGGCGGCTCCCACAGCATTTGCAGGATATATTTTGACTGAAGAGAAGTATATTGCTAGTTTAGAAAAAGATCCTCAACACTCAATTATTAGTAACCCTTTACCTATTAAGCTTCCGCCTGAGATTAAGGGTGTTCCCTTAATTGATGGTGGCGTAGTTGCCAATAATCCAACGCTCTGCGCGATCGCTGAATGTATCAAGATGGGGAGAAAGGGTGAGATCGCTGAACCTGTAAGTTTGGATAATATTCTTGTTGCATCATTTGGGACAGGACAATTGGAAAACCGAATTACCCCTGCTGATGCACAAACTTGGGGAGCCTTAGATTGGCTGAGTATCACCAAAGGAATTCCTCTGCTTGATGTATTCTCTGATGGCTCCGCAGATTCGGTTGACTATATAGCCACGCAGTTAATTGACGGAGGATATGATCGGTATCAGCCTCTAGTTCCCGCCAACAAAAAGATTTCTACCTTTCAAGCCGATCCCAAAAACTTAGAGAATCTAGTGGCTGTGGCTAATGAGTTTCTAGCTCGCAAAGATGTGGATGATCAGCTAAATAGGCTTGCCACAGCCATTAGCTCGTAATTCTGCAAAGTCAATTTTCACGCTAGCCCGTTATAATACTTTCAGCACAATTACCTAGGATTAATCTAAGCGCATGGATAATACGCTCGATACTCAAGCTATGCGGAGGGCTTTGCATAAGTCGCCTAATTATTTTCGACAAGGCTTTGGACATGGAGAAGAAGCTGAATCAACTATGCGATCGCAATATCATAGTGACTTGATCCAAACTATTCGTGAGCATGACTATGTGTATACGCAAGGTGATGTGACGATTTATTTGGCAAAGTCCTTTGGTTTCTGTTGGGGTGTGGAAAGAGCTGTAGCGATGGCATACGAAACGCGCACTCAGTTCCCAACAGAACGAATTTGGATTACTAATGAAATTATTCATAATCCTTCCGTAAATGCCAAACTCAAGGAAATGGAAGTTCAGTTTGTACCTGTGAATAATGATGGAGACAAAGATTTCTCAGGTGTGGAACAGGGTGATGTGGTGATTTTGCCAGCCTTTGGCGCTAGTGTGCAGGAAACTCAGTTGCTAGACAAACTTGGTAGTAAAATTGTTGATACAACTTGTCCTTGGGTATCGAAGGTTTGGAATCGCGTCGAGAAGCACAAAAAAGCTGACTTTACTTCCATCGTGCATGGTAAATACAATCACGAAGAGACGATCGCCACAAGTTCTTACGCCAAGCGCTATCTGGTGGTGCTGAATATGAAAGAAGCCGAGTATGTAGCTAATTACATGCTCAATGGTGGCGAGTCTCCTACGGAGAGGCTTCGCCAACGCCAAGAATTTCTCACCAAGTTCAGTAAAGCCATGTCAGAAGGATTTGATCCCGATCGCGATCTTGAAAGAGTTGGTGTGGCTAATCAAACCACGATGCTTAAGGGTGAAACTGAAGCGATCGGTAAGTTGTTTGAAAAGACGATGATGCAAAAGTATGGTGTGGAACATGTTAATGAGCATTTCCTTTCCTTTAATACAATTTGCGATGCCACTCAAGAACGTCAAGATGCGATGTTTGAGATTGTGGAAGAGGATCTCGATTTGATGATCGTGATCGGTGGTTACAATTCCTCGAATACAACCCATTTACAAGAAATTGCGATCGAGCGCAATCTTCCCTCCTATCACATTGATGATGTGCATCGGATTCTCTCGGCGGAGGCGATCGAACATAAGCCCCTAGGCAAAGCGATCAAGCAAGCTACCAATTGGCTACCCACGGGCAAAATCAAGGTCGGTGTAACTTCTGGCGCATCCACACCCGATCGCGTTGTTGAAGATGTGATCAACAGGATTTTCGCGTTAAAAAATTAATATCAAATGCATACAGATAAGGCGCTTAAGCGCCTTGTTCGCTATTTAGGAGTCACGTAACCCTTCTCCTGCGGGAGAAGGGGCGTAAAACCCATAATTTCTTGTTCCCCTCTCCTGCGGGAGAGGGGCTAGGGGTGAGGGCTTTTACAGCAATTGCTTTTTATAGCAACGTAAGAGATAGCTCGAACAAAAATCAAAACCCAAAAGATTAGGGGCGCGAAGCGCCGCCCCTAATCTTTTGGTTTTTATGTCCTAAGCAAAACTTACATTGCTATAGCAAAAAAAGTTAGCTAGTACAAACCAAAACCCAAGAATCGAGTGGCGGCGCGAAGTGCCGCCACTCGATTCTTGGGTTTTATGTCCTAAACAAAACTTGCTTTGCTATATAATTCATAAAAGTGTCGCTACACTTTCGTAAATTAGTATATTTAGTTTGCTTGGCATATAATGAAGTTAAATTTTGTAAAAATTTCAACTTATACATGTCCACAACCATTGCACCTGAAACCGTGACCGTTAAGCACGAGATTAAGGACATTACACTTGCACCACTAGGCAAACAACGCATCGAATGGGCTAGCCGCGAAATGCCCGTATTGCGTCAAATCCGCGATCGCTTTGCTGCTGAGAAGCCCCTTGCAGGTATCCGCATCGCTGCTTGCTGCCACGTCACGACTGAAACCGCAAACCTCGCGATCGCCCTTAAAGCGGCTGGAGCCGATGCAGTTTTGATCGCTAGTAATCCCCTCTCGACCCAAGATGACGTTGCAGCATCGTTGGTTTACGATCACGGGATCTCAGTATTTGCAATCAAAGGTGAAGACAACGCTACATACCATCGCCACGTTGAAATGGCTCTGGCTCACCGTCCCCACATCATCGTTGATGACGGTAGCGATGTAACCACAACTTTGGTACTACACCACGCTGACCAAATCCCTGAAATCATCGGTACTACCGAAGAAACCACCACAGGGCTAGTGCGTCTCAATGCCATGTTCCGCGATGGCAAGTTGACTTTCCCTGCGATCGCTGTTAACGATGCCGAAACTAAGCATTTCTTCGATAACCGCTACGGTACGGGGCAATCAACTCTTGATGGCATTATCCGCGCTACCAATATTTTGTTGGCTGGCAAGGTAATTGTTGTCGCTGGTTACGGTTGGTGTGGTAAGGGCGTGGCTCTTCGCGCACGCGGTATGGGTGCAAGCGTAGTTGTTACCGAAATCAATCCTGTTGCGGCGATCGAAGCTGCTATGGATGGTTTCCGTGTGATGCCTATGGATGAAGCAGCCAAGATCGGCGATATCTTTATCACCGTTACTGGTAACAAGCATGTAATCCGTCGTGAACATTTTGAAACCATGAAAGATGGCGCGATCGTGGCTAACTCTGGTCACTTCGATCTAGAAATTGACCTAGTTGCACTTAACGATCTCAGCGAATCCGCAAGCTTTGTGCGGAACTTCACGCAAGAGTATCAACTCAAGTCTGGCAAGTCTGTCATCGTCATCGGTGAAGGTCGTCTAGTTAATCTTGCGGCGGCTGAAGGTCACCCTGCTAGTGTTATGGACATGAGCTTTGCAAACCAAGCACTTGCCTGTGAATTTCTAGTTAAGAACAAGGGTAATTTGCCTGCGGGTGTTGTGCCAATTCCGAAGGATATTGATCAAGAGATTGCTCGTTTGAAGCTACAAGCAATGGGTATCAAGATTGATACTCTAACTCCTGAGCAAGTTCACTATCTCAATTCTTGGACAGAAGGAACATAAGATTTCTTAAAAAGAGGGAGCGCTAAGCGCTCCCTCTTTTTTTTGTGAATGGTATCGAGTCAGTGAAGGAAGAGAAGCGACACCCAGTGCAGGCTGTTAGTGACTTTTGCTTGACAGGAAGTGTTTTGATTAATTTAAAGTTTCCCCATATTGGCTTTCATAATGAATCTCTCAAGGGTAACAATCTCTACGCGATCGCCATAGGGAATATATTGCTGCAAATCACCTGAAATATAAAACTCTCGCAAAGTCCAACCTTCACCACCAAGGACTAAATAAGCCTTTTGATAATTGGGATTTTGATCCATCGCATCCATCAAGCAAATTACTTCAAAGGGAACTTTCTGCTCGGCAGTACCGCCCACCTGTTGCCATTTTAGAGAAATCAAAACATTGCGATCGCCACGATTGGCGACGACATCAATTTTATGTTTTCCTCCGCCTGGGCGACTGCCAATATATTGCTGTGACTGATAGAGATAGCCACCATAGATTAAGGAATGCAATACCATCTGCTCTAAAACTGCGCCAGTTTCCGTATTGCGAAGACTCATGATAGTTCTAGTCCCCTATTAAATTCCCTGTCAAATCCCTTATAGGCAAGCATTTCTTTCGCAGGAACGCGATCGCCATTGCAGCTAATTCGTCTTGGGGCATCAAGAATTTTATATTTAAATCCTAAATCTTTGTAGAGAGAGAGAATGCGATCAGTGGCTTGATTGGATGCGATCGCAGGGCAGTTTTGATTTGCTAACCATTGGGCTAGACGCTCTTGTTCTGACCATTCAAAGCCATTTTTAGAATATTGGCGAAATTCAACATCGTAGGGAGGATCTGCATAAATCAGATCATTTGAGTTAATTTTAATTTTGCCAAAATCTGTATTCGTAAACTTCCATTGCGAAAGTGTCACTTTATACGCCGAGAAATCTTCGTTGTAATTAATCTTTTTGTATTTTCCAAATGGAACGTTAAAACCACCTTTTTGATTGAACCGACAAAGCCCGTTATAGCCAGTACGATTGAGATAATAAAATAATTGTGCGGCTTTTGGTGTGTCTGCTTCACCAGCTTGGATTAAGCGATTAAATTCTACTCTCTGAGCATAGTAAAACTCGCGGATATTTGCTGTCTCAATTTCCAGTTTCAAGCCTTTTTGCAAACATTTATAGAAATTGATGACATGGGGATTGATGTCATTTAACAGGGCTTTTTGAGGTTGTAAGCCCAAAGCGATCGCTAAGCCTCCACAAAATGGCTCTACCAAACGGCGATCGCTGTGCTTTTGCCAAGTATGCTGCAAATGTTGCACTAGCCAACGCTTACCGCCAGCCCATTTCAGAGGAGGAGTAAGGCGTTCTGGCTTTGCCGTCGATCCAGTAATATTTGCCACTTGTTTTGCCAAGGGAGTCATGAGCAGAGAAGAACAGTGAGACGGTGGCATGGCGACAAGGGAAATTAATGCTTACTCAATCTAGTACTATAGCGGTTTTCAAATGAGTACATACTCATTTGAAAACAAAAAATCAATCCCAATAAAGGTTTTGAGTTTTCATTTTGCCGCAGGCAAAATGAAAATCGCTATACTAGGCAGCAACTAGCAAGCCTGCACTAGATTGTTTGGGCAACACATCAACAACATCAAGCTTGGCACAGTAGGCAATATCCTCAGCGCAGTCAAGCTTTAGCAAGCGTTTGCCATGACTAGCTTGATAAAATAATTCCTCAACCTCTCCCTTCCAAGCTTTATATAGCGTCGCTGCGGCTACCGCCTCATCATTACCAAAATCAGCCTCATCTTCGAGATTAGCCGCGATCGCACCTGCACAGGTCGTATCTTCGAGCGAATAACTACCTTCCCAGCCCGAACCCACAATCCACACAGTTTCAGGCTTAGTTTCGCGTAAATACTTTAATACCGAGCCAAGGTTAATCATCGCGCAGGCTAAAACACTCTTGGCATTTTGGACTTTTTGCAGCGATCGCGTGCCATTAGTCGTACTCATAAAAATCCGCTTGCCCTTCACCACATCTGGCGTAAAGTCAAAGGGCGAATTCCCCAAATCACAACCCTCTACAGTCTTACCTCCACGCTCACCGACCCTGATCCGCAACTCTGGCGGATGCGCTTCACTGACACGCATCAACTCATCAAGATCTGAGAATACTTGCACTCCCTCGGCTCCTGCCGCAAGCGCTGTAGCGATCGTGGTAGTGGCTCGCAAAATATCAACGGCGATCGCGCAATCAGGCATACCTTCAGCAGGCACTAGCTCAGGCGTGTGATAGACAAATATTTTCATTTACAAATCTGATGATTGAGGCTTCTTATATAAATTAAACTCTATGATTGCCTGTTTTGCAAGACTTATGAAAGCAGGGGCTGAAGCTCCTTGTTTATCCTCGCAGGACAATAAAAATGTGGTTTTGACAACTAGAGTATAGCCCCATGATTGCTAATACTGAGCATTGAATTAGCGATCGCCGAAATCTATCGTGACATTGATTTTTGATTTAGCAGATTCTTTACCAAAATATATAGCAATGCAAGTTTTGCTTAAGACATAAACCTAAAAAGAGTAATGGCGGCGCGAAGCGCCGCCATTACTCTTTTAACAAACATAGACTAGGCAGGATCTTAGGTTTGCAGCTTACTTCTTAGCCACTTAGAGAGCATTGCTCTTAAACTGGTGGTGGCGGTGGTGGTGGAAGCTCAGGTGGTGGTGGCGGTAGAATTACAACAGGTGGTGGAATTACAACAGGTGGTATAAATACAGGTACGGAATTGAGATCGCCTGAAAGAATATTTTGAGTCTCAGTTTGAGAAGATAACGATTTATCATCGTTAAGCTTTAGAATTTTTGAAGTCAGTTCTTCACTGTCATTGGAGTTAGAAAAATTGACATTAGGCTCAGCTGCCGCCGCACAGGCTAGACCAATCAGACAAGACTCTTCTAAAGATTTTCCTTGAGTAAAGGTATTGGAAGTAAAAATTAGAGAAGGGATAAAACTACAGCTAGCAAGAGCCATAGCGACAAATATTCTTTTTGACATGATCGGAATACTCCATAAGAAGGTGCTGAAAACTTGGTTGCGATCGGTTATGGGAATCTGTCAAATTTTTAGAAAGTAAAAGTCGTTCTGAGGACACCGATAGTAACAGTATCACTATCTAATCGATTTCCAGAGTTGAATAGGAAGATCAAACCGGGGGTAACGCTGATGTTATTGGAAATACGATGGCGATAGAACAACTCGACATGGGTTGTAGCAGTATTCTGAGAGCTAGAGTTAGCACCTGAAGTAGTAGATAGCGGATTGCCCAGATAGTCTGGAACATTGCTATTCCCACTCAAGTTACTACCAGTAATTTTAGGAAGTTGTCCAACATAGATACCACCCAAATTTCCTTCCTTAAATAGATCGGGAAAAGTCAAATATGACATCCAGTTAAAAGTCTGCACACTACCTGTTAATCCACTGACAGTCGAGGAGGTAAAGCCAACCCAACCACCCAAATTTAGCGTTGGCAAAATCCGCCAGTTAACCGTACTGCCAAACGCATCTGTACTAAGCGGCAAAGCACCACCCGCAGAATTAATCGCCACAATGTCGTCACCCACACCTGTACCTAATCTACCCAATTGTGTGTTTGTTGTACCAACATTGCTTGTATAGGAGTGCAAATAATACAAAGCTACATCTACAGGATTAACAGGGGCAAACACAAATTGAGCGCCTAGAGTGTAGTTGCCCCCAAATAATCCGCCATTACCAGTGGCAGTTTGGGGATTACCTGCTGAATAGACGGCTTGTAAACTAGTTCTTTTAGCGATTTGCCAGTCAAAACCAACGCCACCCGTAGTATTACCCAGATTTAAAATCGGATTGCGCTGAGCAAATAACGAAATAGCACCATTACCCGCACTCTGGTAGCGATCTGGACCCCGAAACACTGTTACTGGACTAACTCCCAAAGGTCCTGCGATCGCGGCAAGGTTATCGGTAATCAGAGTGCGATAGGTAAGATCGCTGAGGACAACTGTGTTGCCTGTGTTAGATTCGTAACCTAGACGGGTAAAGGAATTGTTCAGCCCATTGTTGCCCGTAGCTGCTGTGGTGATATTGCTAATACTCATACTGGTAAGCAAGGCACTACGTTGGTCAAGCTGAGTAAACAGACTCAGTTGCACATTGCCGCCAAAAGTTAAGTTGGTTCCATTGTCGGCAGTTTTTGTGCCAAAGATGCTGGGAGAATTATTTGAGCGAGTCTGCAAGCCAAAAATAGCTTGCCCAAATAACTTAGTCGTAATTGAAAACTGTTGTGCTTCGAGTTTAGTAGTTTTGGCATCAAGGGCATCGACACGTCCGCGCAGAGTCGCAAGCTCTGCCGCAAACTCTTCTTGCAGTTTTTGGAGTGTGGCAAGATCTTCTTGGCTGACTTTATCGGTTAAGCCTGCGGAAATAATTTCGTTGATTTTGTCTAAACAAGCATTGAGTCCTGCGGCAAACTCATAACGACTAGTTGCTTGGTTGCCGCGATAAGTGCGATCGGGATATCCAGCGATACAACCATAGCGCTCAACTAGAGATTGCAAAGCTGTAAAAGCCCAATCTGTGCGACGGACGTCCGTTAGCTGGGAAACAGATGTGACGTTTTGAGCGTTTTTGTTGTCAGAACTAAGATCTTTAAGTTCTTGAAGATCTTGATTAATCCTATGAATTAATGCTGATTCAGTTGATGCAATTGATGGGGCAATTGGCGTAGAGCCGTTTTTGTCTGAGAGTTGTGAGGTAGTTTGAGCATCGCCGATCGCCTGCTGTAAACCAGAATCACTTAGATTTTGTGGATTTGCTTTAGCGTTGGTAGTCTCCGCCTGTGCAACACTACTAATCAATATCGAAGAGGCGATCGCCGTCCCAAACCACAGACAAACTTGATTGCCACGCTCATTTGGGTTATTGGCTATTTTTTTGTTTTTAGAGATAAAAAACATTGAAACTTCTCCTCATATTCACTTAATGCATTATCAAGCAAGATTGATATAGTGCATTGGATGCTAGACAAAAGTACATCATTAATGGTTCTGATCAAACGAACCAATAAACTTTTGGAAAGTGTTGCAAAGCAACACTTTCCAAAAGTTTATTGGTTCGGATTTGAGCGCAAAGCGCTGTAAGGGATTTGCCGTAACATAAGTAGACGATTTTTGATGGCGCGGCGAAGCCGCACCATCAAAAATCTAGTTCTTTATTAAATTTAAGTGAGATTAGAATATTTTATAAACTGTATTTTAAGATGTGATAGATCTTAGGTAATGATAGAAAATAAGAGATATAAGTCTTTATCTGACTAAATTACTCGATTTTGCTAGATTTTTGAATTAGTTGTAAAGACTTATCAAAATATATAGAGTATTAACTTTTTCTGTAGAATTAACTAGAAAGGCTACAGCTTTAGAAGTTTTTTTAATGATCGCGATGGTTGCATTAGCAATCGTCATTACCAATTAAAAGTTTTTGAGCATATCTTGAATATAAAATTTTTGAGGAAAGCAAAGCATGAGTACAAGTAACGAAACCAAGGCTGAAACCACTAAGCCAGAAAGCACCAAGCCTGAAGAAAAATCCTCTCGCCCTACCAAAGCTAAAACTGAAGCCGAAACAACTGCAAAAACAGGTACAGTGGATATCTCAGCTTTGGCGGTGAAAGAAGACTCTAAACCCGTTGCAGCATCAATCGCACAAAAAGGTTCATTAATTGTGACTGAAACCCTTAAGCATTATGGCGATCGCCCCATCATTGATGGTGGCTTTCGTGCAGTTGAATATTTCAACAGTTCGGGCGAACGTCCGATCGAAGCTAGCAAGTTAGCAATTAGCAGCACCTACACCACAATGGGCGGTGAGCGTCCGATTGTGAGTGGTGGTGTCCATGTAACTGGCACATTTATGTCTTCGGGCGAGCGTCCGATCGTCGAAGATGGATTTGTAATTGTCGATAAGTTTTATATCGCGGGTGAGCGTCCTGTTGGTTCTTCGGGACTAGTGATTGACGAAACTTACTCCCAAATGGGTGAGACCAGACCTGTTGCTTCTAATGAGATCGACAATGCAGGGTTAATGGGCTACATTGACTAATTGGTTGAGACTTTACAGCGCTTTGCGCTCAAACCCCAACTAAGAATTTTGGTTCGTTTGATCGGAAGTTGCTGTAAAAAGCAGCACCCCATGGGTGCTGCTTTTTAAAGTCTTTGGGCTAGTTAAGGGTGTAAATTCAAAGTGGTGCGATTTTTGCGATTTTTAAGATTCTGATGGATACAAAACTAACTGCATTAAAAGATAAGTTGTTTTCAGGTAAAGAGGCAAACCAATTACCTGCGATCGCCGAATTAGCTAGCCTTGGAGAAGAAGGCTTACAAGTATTAGATGAATTTATTCAAGTCCGCAAAGCGGCGAATACTGAAGTGACATGGATCGATGGCAAAATCCATCAAACCCTATTGCAAAGCGATTTACCTAAAGCCCTCGAACTAGCCCAAATTCATTTTCCTCATGGTGTCGTCACCTTAAAGTCAGAAAAGGCGATCGACTATCAACCAATTCAAATATTGCTAGCAAAACAAGACTTTGAAGAAGCCGATCGCGTTACTAGCAAAAAATTATGTGAGGCGGCAGGTGAAGCGGCTCTAGCAAGAGGTTGGCTATATTTCACCGATGCTAAGTCCATTCCCATTAGTGATTTACAAACGATTAATCAACTTTGGCTAGTTTATTCCGAAGGTAAGTTTGGCTTTTCGGTACAGCGTAAAATCTGGCTTAGTCTTGGCAAAGGTTGGGAAAAGTTTTGGCAAAAGATTGGTTGGAAGAAAGATGGATCTTTTACCCGTTATCCCAATGAGTTTATTTGGAGTTTGGATGCTCCAAGGGGACATTTGCCACTTTCTAACCAATTGCGCGGCAATAAAACAATGCAAGCAATCTTTTCACATCCTGCTTGGTAATAAAACAGTTTTCATTTTGCCTGAAGGCAAAATGAAAACTCAAAACCTCTATGAACTACCTCTATTTACATGGCTTTGCCTCTAGTCCCCAGTCCACCAAAGCCCGATACATGCAACAAAAGTTTGCTGAATTAGGACTAACCTTGCATGTTCCTGACCTCAATCTCACAGATTTTTCGTCAGTGACGCTCTCGGAGCAACTGGAATATCTCGATCGCACCTATCTCTACAACAACGAGCCGATCATCGTACTTGGTTCTAGCCTCGGTGGATTTTTAGCCTTGCAGCTTGCAGCGAAAAGCCTATTAGTGCAGAAGTTAATTTTACTTGCCCCAGCTTTTGGCTTTAGTCATCGCATTGCCAAAGCTTTAGGCGAAGAAAATGTTACTAAATGGCAACAGGAGGGAGTGCGTGAGTTTTACCATTACGGGCTGAAGCGTAATGTAAATTTACAATTTCAATTCTTTGTTGATGCTCAGAAATATTCAGAAGAAAACTTGGCGCGATCGCTACCTATGCTTATCTTTCATGGTATCGATGATGATGTTGTACCAGCATCTCTGAGTGAGGAATTTGCAAAAAGGCGATCGCAAGTTACTTTAAAATTACTAAATGACGATCACGCCCTTGGGAAAGACTTAGACAGCATTTGGCAAGATTCCAAGCATTTTTTGGAAATTAGCTAAACCTTAAATACTCACTCCAAAGGGTAGTTACGTTTGATACAAAATATCCGCTAGGATCTTAAAATCAGCAGTAGCATTTAAAAAAGGGTTTTTAAACCGTTGAAAAATATTATCAAAACACTGCGAGCTGACTTCGCTATCATTTTTGAGCGTGATCCTGCTGCGCGTAACTGGCTAGAAGTGCTGTTATGCTACCCCGGTCTCCATGCCATTTGGTTATATCGTTTTGCCCATTGGCTAAATTTGCTCAAGATCCCCGTTATACCTCGGATGATCTCGCAAATGGCGCGGTTTTTTACGGGTATCGAGATTCATCCAGGTGCAAAAATTGGCATGGGTGCATTTATCGATCATGGTATGGGTGTAGTGATTGGCGAAACCGCGATCATTGGGGAATATGTCTTGATTTATCAAGGTGTCACCCTCGGCGGTACTGGTAAGCAATCAGGCAAGCGTCATCCTACCCTCGGTAATAATGTGGTTATTGGCGCTGGAGCAAAGGTTTTAGGCAATATTGAAATCGGTAGCAATTCGCGGATTGGTGCTGGCTCGGTAGTGTTGAAATGTGTTCCTCCCGATTGCACCGTTGTGGGTATTCCTGGACGCATTGTGCATCGTCATGGTGTAAAAGTTTCGGCTCTCGATCACTTTCAAGTTCCCGATCCTGAAGGTGATGTGATCAGATCGCTGATCAATCGGGTAGAGCAGTTGGAAAGACATGCTGAGGCACATACCTTGCATCCCATTAACAACTATATTATTGATTCAGAACTGCTTAAGAATGTTCGTCCTCGTCACCTTACGCCATGCGATCGTGTTGATAATTTTGAACATCCTCAAGAATATGAAGGATTTTCTGAAGGTGGAGGTATTTAATCAAAAAGACTCGCGATGCGAGTCTTTTTTTATGGAATTTTTGGCAAGCCTCTATAATTCACTCAAAACCGAACATCATACGGGCTTTCTCTGGCTGCGACTGCCAAAACGAAAGACGGCTCTATGTCCAATCCGAATCACCCAAGGTTGAGCATCGGGGTTGCGTTCATAAAGTTTATCAACCGCTATCATTGATGAGTTAGCTAACTCAAAGTCTCCAGTCTCAATATCAATAGCAACTATTTTGCCATGATTACCTGCTTCAACTTGTGGGCGTATTTGCGTTTGATAGATTAAATCGCCACGTTGGGCAAATTCTTCTTTACTATAGCGGGGTTGACGGACTTCCATAATTGTGAATTCCTAGATCCTTATCTGGCATTATAACTGACTAGAAACTTCTCCGAATAGATTGCTTTTGTTAAGACAAAAATAAGGTGCGTTACATTGTATTAACACACACTACAAGATCGGTGATCGCACTACATGATCGGTAATCGCATTATCTGCATTCAATTACTGTGAAGCGATTAGCACCTTCATTGGAGAAGAAATTAGCTTGCAAGTCCCCATCCGTATATCTCTCTGTCCATTTCCAATTTATTGTTCGATTTTTCCATCCAAAATCTTGGCTTTGCCACTGAATTGCACTTGAATAACGTCTCCAACGACAGAATTGATTAGCAACCTCATTTTGGGCAGGTTTATTACAGCCATCCTGAAACCTAAAGGAATTAAGACATGCATCAATGTACTTCCCTTCAATCTGTGGATTTAAAAAAGTTTCTTTTAGCCTACATTCCGCTCGTAATGGAAGGGTAAAATAATTACCGAAAATCAAAATCATCGAAAATCAAAAAAGAGGAGGTAAATATTAATACAGAGATGAAAGTATCGAATCTAGACCATCTAGGGATCGTGGCA
>NZ_NDHW01000059.1 GCF_002251945.1 Pseudanabaena sp. SR411 | reverse complement strand
TCCTGATAGTTTTCCACTAAATGGAAGATAGAAGTTTTCGAATGATAGTTGTCCTTTTGCGGAACTTCGGTACATAAGATTTTATTGATGCAAGGTTTTTCCTTGCTTTTGGGCTTTTTCCTTGCATTCTATCAACTTTTGAACCCTTTGAAAACTACTGATTGCAACTGTTTCTGCCTTTCTCAGCAAGCCCTAAATAGTTCCTTAACTTGCTCCGTTGTAAATTCGTGCAGTTCCACAGGAAAGCCCACATTAAATGGTGATTGATTAATATCTCTTTGAGCATAGGGTTCTTGGGAATGGACAATAATCAAGCGCAGCTTACCCCATAGTGGATGACTTCGCGATCGCTCGTACCAGCCACGCAACAAGCCGCAAAAATCTGTCTCAATTTCAGGATAGTTAAACACGCGATCAAAATTATCAATGGCGATCGCTAGCGGCTGTTCATTCCCCTCTACAAAATATTTCTCGAAATAGTTTGTAGAGTTATTGTTCGCGCCAAAAATATCATCCCAATATTCCTCAGTCTTGACCCGCACGCCCAGAGACTTACTAACAGAAGCACAGAACCATTGCATAAATTTTTCGGGATCGACAAGTGGCATAGCGATCACGAAAATTTAACCTAATCGCCTTATCTAAAAACTCTACAAATTCGGGGGCTAAAATTACCTGCATAGCGCTGCCATGTCAGTTCCCCAGGTTGCGGATCGGTATCGAGTTCAGAACTGATTTTCCCAGTTAACAAAAAAATTGCCGTCAAGCCCAAACTATAGAGATCACTGGCAAATCCCACCTGCCCGATCGTCTGTTCCGATGGCATAAATGTGGGCGTACCGATTACCACCGAGCAAGTCACATCCCCTTGAGCAGTCATCGCTGTAGCCAATGTTGCCTTGACTGCCCCAAAGTCAATTAGTACGGGTTGGAGATCGCGAGATCTTAAAATAATATTTTCAGGCTTAATATCGCGATGAATAATACCGCGCTCGTGAATATGTTCTAAGGTCGGCAATAGATCGAGCAGCAGTTTCTTAACTCTAGATTCAGTCAAGCATCCCTCAGTACGGACAAGCTAGTGTTGCGGCTTCCCGTTGAAAGTGATCGCGCACAATTTTGTAAATATCAGGATTATCAGCGATCGCCTTCAGTTGCTTGATCACACAAATCCGTCGCGATGGCATCTGTGTATCTTCCGCTAAAAAAGTTTGACCAAATCCACCCGAGCCAAGCACTCGCAAAACTTGATAACGATTGAACAATAAAGTAGTCATGTTTAACGCAAGCTCGCAACTTTCATTTAGTCTTAAGGTTATTTGTGAGCTTGTCAATAAAAAAAGAGGAAGCGCTAAGCGCTTCCTCTTTTTTTCAAGAATTAGTCAGAAGGAGGGCTGACTTGTTCTTTGAAGGACTTACCAGCAGAGAAGGCAGGAACCTTAGTCGCAGGGATTTCCATCTTTTCGCCAGTCTTAGGGTTACGACCTTCACGGGCTTTGCGATCGCGAGCTTCAAAGGAGCCAAATCCAACCAAAGTTACTTTGTCTCCGCCAGCTACAGTATCGATGATTACTTCAAGGGTTGCAGAAAGAACTTCGTCAGCAGTTTTTTTGTTGACTGACAAGCCCTTTTCGGCAGCTTTTTTAGCAATAGCATCAACTAGTTCACCTTTGTTCATAGGTTTCCCCTTATATATAGAGATGATTTGTGAGTATGAGTTTAATGTCAAAGAAATATTTGTGCGATCGCTTTTTGTGGAAGCCGCACTGACTATGACTTCTGTTTGATCATTCTAATAGCAACTTGCCACTTGTGTATATACACAACGGTTAATTTATAGGGATTTGAGCAGTTTTTTTTAAATACTTATTGCCACAATTCTTTGTTCAATCGCCAAGATGCTTTCCCTGTAAAGGTTTCAGGATTTTACTTTTGCGTGAAATTAGTGTAACGCATACAGGGCAAGCACTTCACAAAAGTTCAAGTTTTCCTAATAAATTGCTGTGTTTTACAGACATGCCCCACCAGTATGGCGAATCCCAATAGATAAAGGCGGCGCGAAGCGCCGCCTTTATCTATTGGGGTATTGCTGCGAGATGCATTCCTTTGGGTGGATTCTTATGCGCTTTGTTGGCAATGATTCAAAATTCTGGTTTTTGATCGAGATAATATTGTTAATACTTCTTAACCAAAACCCAAAAAGCGTGAGGCGGCGCGAAGCGCCGCCCCACGCTTTTTAGACAGCTATAAGTCTGTTCGTTGTCAACCTTCGCAATTCCTATTCAACTCCGAAAATATGCAGTCATCAACACCAGCCAGGATCTCTGGGCTAACCCGTCAGTCCCCTTTAATAATTGCGCCATTTTTCCTATGGGGTACAGCAATGGTGGTGATGAAAGCATTACTACCCCAGACTAGCCCCATGTTTATGGCGGCTGTGCGCTTGATTCCCGCAGGAATATTACTGGTTTTAGGTGCGGCTTATTTTGGGAGACAGCAGCCTAGGGGGTGGCAAGCGTGGTTATGGATTAGTTTGTTTGCATTGGTTGATGGCACGATGTTTCAAGGTTTTTTGGCACAGGGTTTAGTACGGACTAATGCGGGGCTAGGGTCGTTGCTAATCGATTCTCAACCCCTTGCCGTGGCGGTGATGGCTGCGGTTTTATACAAAGAAAGAATTGGGATTGGTGCAACCCTTGGCTTATTTGTCGGCATAGTTGGAATTGGGCTAATTGGTTTGCCATCAGAATTGATGACAGCTTTGCTCGCAGGGGATTTGGCAACGGTTTTAGAAGCGGGAGTATTTACTCTGGGTGAGTGGTTTATGCTCGGTGCATCGTTATCCATGGCGATCGGTACGATTTTGATTCGTCCTGTGGTGCGTTATGCCGATCCTGTGATGGCGACGGGTTGGCACATGATTATTGGTGGGTTGCCTTTATTGCTGATTTCCAATCAGATCGAGCAGCAGCAATGGCAAGACTTAAGTGCTTGGGGCTGGCTGGGGATGGCATATATGGCAATTATGGGTAGTGCGATCGCCTATGGATTATTTTTCTTTTTTGCTTCTTCAGGCAGTTTGACTACATTGAGTGCCTTGACTTTCTCGACACCAGTATTTGCACTTATGTTTAGCAGCCTCTTTTTAGGTGAAAACCTGACCTTTGCCCAATGGATTGGGGTGATTTTGACGCTGAGCAGCATTTATCTTGTCAGTATGCGCGGGGCAGGACAAGATAGTAGTGAGGAACATCAGGAAACTGGAGATATTTCTGGAACTAATATTTTGCCTGCAACTGAGCAAGTTGTTGTTAGTTCAGTGATGCCAGTTCTGCAACAGCCTATAAATGAATCACGGATGCGTGATTGAAATTTCTTTAAAACTCAAATAATTGGTTAAAAGCTTTGCTGTTTTACAGGGCTTTTAATCAATTATTTGGATCTCACTACATCAAAAAATCTCTATGCCTACTTTATATACTGCAATTACCAATCACGGTTTTGGTCATGCGACGCGCACAGCGGCTATTCTTGCGGAACTGCAACAGCGATCGCCAGACATCAAGCTCATTATTGCGACAACGGCTCCGCGTTGGTTATTGGAGGAATATATCGAAGGTGATTTTATTTATCATCCGCGTGTGTTTGATGTAGGTGTAATCCAGATCGATAGTTTGCAAGTTGATCGTGAGGCTACTTTGGATGTATGGCAGCAGATTTACCATCAACAGTCACACTTGATCGAGGATGAAGTTAAATTTTTACAAGAAAATCAGGTTGATTTAATCTTTGGCGACATTCCGCCGATGGTTGCCGAGATTGCCAAAGCAGCGAAGATTCCTTGCTGGATGGCTGGAAATTTTGGTTGGGATTTTATTTATCGCGATTGGGGTGGCAAATTTATCGAACTTGCCGATCGCTTATCAGAAACCTATAGCCATTGCGATCGCCTATTTCGGTTACCTTTTGCCGAACCGATGAGCTGCTTCTCTAACATAGAAGATGTAGGACTGACTGGTGCAAAACCTAAGCATTCGGCAGAATATTTACGGGAAAAATTTAATTTAGATCGCGATCGCCCCACAGCATTACTTACCTTCGGTGGACTTAACTTACAGTCTATTCCCTATCAAAATCTGGCAAAATTTCCTGATTGGCAATTTGTCACCTTTGATCGCGATGCGCCTGAATTACCAAATCTAGCTAAAGCCAATTGCGATCGCCTCCGTCCTGTGGATCTTATGGTGGTATGCGATCGCATTGTCACCAAACCTGGTTACGGCACATTAGCTGAAGCTTTACGAGTTGGCATCCCTGTGATTTGCCTAACCCGTGAAGGCTTTTTAGAGGCAGAAACCCTTATTGCTGGGGTGAAAAATTATGCCAAGCACCTAATTATTTCACCCCAAGAATTTTATGAAAGTGATTGGTCATTCCTGAACAGCACATTTCAAGCTCCAGACTTAGCAAATGCCGATCAGTTGGATATGCATGGTGAAGCAAAGATTAATCAAGCAATTTTGGACTATTTGAATTAGGCTATAAGTACCTGTCGCCAATCATGCTAGACCCAAAAGAGAGTAGCGGCACAAAGAGCCGCTACTCTCTTTTGGGTTTTATGTCCTGATAAAAATTGGCAATCACCGTAATTCAAAGGCTTAATCTAACCCTATCTCTCTAACGGATTAGATTTAAATTGCAAACTGTGACTTGCCTGTTTTGATACACTTGGGATCGATTGAGAGCATAAACTCTAAAAATCTCTGTCGCTGTGGAATCGACATATATGGAAATCTACCAATGCTACAAACTTCTGGGCTTGACATCTAATGCGACTTTAGAAGATGTCAATAAAGCTTATAAAGCGCTAGCTTTGCAATGGCATCCCGATCGCATTCCTAGAGAGAATGTACAACAACAACTGCAAGCCCAAGAAAAACTTAAAGAGATTAACCACGCAAGGGACAGTTTACGCAAGGCGGTTGAGCAGAAAACCACCAACTCAGAGGCTAAATATGCCCAAAAGACTTCCCACCAAGCTTCAAGCCAAACTAATCGGCAATATCACCAACATCAAACCAGATATCAAAGTAAGTACCAGAGCGCACATCAAAGCACATATCAAGCTCAAGCTCAACAACAAACTTCAGAACGCTCGTCAGAACGTTATTCTTCCTATCAATCTCAGGCTTACCAAACCTATCAATCTACCCAATCTCATCAGCAGCCAAGTAAACAAAAACATTATCAGTCCGAGTCATATGCGGCATCACAACAATCTACTCAAGCATCACCAAAACCACAAAAGCCAGATCTAACTGGAGCCGATCTTAGAGGTGCGAATCTACGCGAAAAGTATCTTGAGGGGCGAAATCTTAGCTACGCCAATCTTAGTAATGCTGATTTGAGTGATGCTTTCTTACATCGTGTGAACTTTCAAGGAGCAAACCTACAGGGTGCGAATTTGTTTCGAGCAAATCTATTTCAAGCTAATTTACAAAATGCAGATTTACGCGGCGCTAATTTAATTGGCGCGGATTTAAGTGGCTCAGATTTGCGCGGTGCAGATTTAAGTGGCGCAAGAGTTGGCTTTGGAGACAAGCTAATGGTCAAACTCACAAATGTCAATTTTACAGGGGCAACGATGCCCAACGGCTCTGTACATTCTTAAGAATTTTCGTGGCGCGGCTTTGCAGCGCCACGAAAATTCTTTGCTTTATTGCGTAAAAAACAAAAATAGCGGGCATCGCTAAGTTTTAGTTAGCAATCCACGCTATAGAGGAATTATCCGAGACATTTCAATACACTAGCTATAAAAAATTTCGCAAACATCAGCAAAATTGCTTGACTTGAAATTTACAGCCAAGCAGGTTTTGAGATTCAAAAAATGGCAACGTCATTTTTTGAATCTCAAAACCTTACTGAGTTTGTTCTTAATTCACTGAAGTATTGGCTCACTTCAGTGAATTGGTATTATAGCTGTCGCCATTCTTGTTAGGACATAAAACCCAAATAGTGTGAGGCGGCGCTTCGCGCCGCCTCACACTATTTGGGTTTTGATTTATCCTGCAGGTGGCTATAGCTATACAGTCCGTTGATGCTTTAAGTAGTACAGAGAAACTTTTGAAAGCGCCGCGAAACTGAGCTTTCAAAAGTTTCTCTGGGGTTTAATTCAGCGCAAAGTAATAGCAACGTTATTTTTAAATATCTTATAAGTAGCGATCGCAAATCTTATCAATAATCAAGCAAATATCGCATAGAGAGCGATAGACACCAAAGTTTTAACTGAATTTTTCTGCCAAATTGGATACTAATAGTTTTATCTCTTTCGCAAGGATGATTTATGATCCCCGCTAATATCGTAGTTTAAAAAACGGTTGTTATATTTAATTAATTTCAAATCTTAGATGTTTTAACTTTAGCTTTATCTGTTTTAATGATTAATTTATTTTTCATGCCCTCCAAATAAGCAATTTTTACAATGCTTATTTTTAACTACTGACTGAAACATCTTTGTTGCTTAACTCCTAAAACCTATGTCTACATCATCTGCTCTTTGGGCGATTCCCTTGGTTTCGCTTATCTCTGGTGCGTCTTCGCCGACAATTGCAAATGAAACTTATAACCAATCAAGTAGTTATAATCCTCTGATAACTCACCAAGATAAACCTTTTGCCAACAATAGTTTATTAGTATCTATTCAACCTAAATATGTGATCGAATTTCGGGCAAAGACTGCCAATGAATGGATGATCATGGTAAATAATCAGCCAGCATTTTTGGTTAAAGATTTACATAATGCTGTGATTGCAGCAGCTCAACTTGCGATTACGATGAATGCACCAGACTTTGATCCCCATCATTTAGAGCCACTTGCTATAAATGGTGAATATATCGGTAAATACAAAAATGTCATTTTATTTAAAATCCCTAAATCGGAGGTTGTTAACCCTTCACTAAAATTGACTCAATGGATTAATAACTTACGGGTTGGTGCAGGTACGGAGCCGTTAACTTTAGTAGAAGCTCAAAAGCAAATGTATCAGCTAGCTACTACTGATGAACAAATTAACGGCATTGCTTCTTGGTATGGACCTTACTTCCAAGGCCGACAGACGGCTTCAGGCGAACAGTTTGAACAGCAAGATTTCACAGCCGCGCATCCTAGTTTGCCCTTTGACACATATCTCAAAGTTACTAATCAGCAAAATGGTAAGTCGGTGGTGGTAAGAATCAATGATCGAGGACCATACTTTGGTGATCGCAATCTTGATTTGTCCCATGCGGCAGCGATCGCCCTCAATAGCGATGAAGTTGGCGTTGTGCCAATTACCGCTACCATTCTAGTAGCGAACAATTAATAAAACAAAGGCGAATTGCACCGTTGTTTTAACGTAGGTTTTCGGTACGTGTACCAATATCTAGAAACTGAATTAGTTTCACTGGATCGGCATTAAACATGAACGCTTTAGCATCAGGTGCAACTTTATAGCCTTCCTTTTCAGCAGCTTTTTGGGCAGCGTAGGGTAAAGGGCTAGATAGTTCAAACATTAAGCGAGCATAAGGATCACTTAATACTTCGACCGTATTTGGGAAAGACACAGGTTGCGTATATTCTGCGGAAAGATGGATGTTATAAAGCAGAACTGAACCGTCAGAAGTACTCAATTTTTTGAGATTGATTGCTTCTTCGGTCGGATCGCCATCGGTAGACTCTCCATCAGTAATATTAATAATTGTGGGGGGATAGCTATTGGGATGTTTTTCAATCCATTCCTCTAGCAAAATTCGCGCCAGTGCAAATACACTACACATGGCTGTCCCGCCACTAGCGATCGGCTTAAACCAAATGGGAAAGTCATTGTAAACTTCAACTAACCCACCCATACCGTCAGGTAGTTTTTGGGCGCGTTTTTCCAATTCAGTCGGATTTTCATAAATCTTGCCGATTGGGGCGATCACTTTCTCACCAGCAAGCCCATTTAGTGCTGATGTCACTTCGCTGTTATAACCAATTACGCCAACATCGAAATAATCATAAATCTCGTTACCCTTGACGCATCGTTGTCCGAGAGAGTCCAGCAACCGATTTACCGCATCCGCCACAGCTTGGGCTTTCTGGATCGCTTCACTAGTCTTGTGTAAACTTTCATTTGCTCCTTTAGCCGTCCCTTTACTGGCACTATCGTTAGAAAATGCATCCGCCATCGATCCAGATTGATCGATGAGGAAGAGGAAACAACTAGGTTGACGACGACTGATTTCTGCTGAGTAAGGCATATTAAACTTACCCGATTCCTTATTTAGTTATGTCTCAAGAATTACAGCAATTATCGATCAAACGAACCATAATAAATTTTTGAAAGTGTTGCTTCGCAAAGCTTTCAAAAGTTCTTGGTTTTGGTTTGAGCGCAATGCGCTGTGAGTTCAGTCTAGCAAAGGTAAGCTCAATAAAAAACTTCCCGATCGAAATTCAGCTATTTAACTTAAGCGATCGGGCTAACTGCGGCACTGGAAACACCAAAACTCGTTATTTTGCAAAATAACAGGTAGTCCTAAAAAGATAAGGATAGGCTGCGCGAAGCGCAGCCTATCCTTATCTATACCAACCCTTTCCTTTGCAGGACTACCAAATAACGAGTTTTATAATGAGAATTGCTGTTAGGGCTTCACTGTAAAATTGTAGAACCCCTACTCAGCATTATGGCGTTTGATTCTACTCTATTAATCGTTATGATATTTAGAATGGGCGGTGCATTGCACCGCCCATTCTAAATATTGCTATCTATAACATTCCTTAAATTTATGCAATCTATCAGTCTCAGAAAGATATTGCTCAAAACAGAAATATTATCCTTGTTGAAAGGATTAGTTACGAAACTCACTACTCCTATCGTAATTCAAGATCAAGGTGGGCAAATTTTAGTTGCAGATTTAGGCATGGATAAAGCAGCTATTGCTAGTGATATTAGTGAAAACAGTCCAGAAGGTATTAAGGAACCACTTGTAAATACAGACTTAAATAAGTTCCCTGTACTACTCGGCGATGAAATATTAGGATGGGTAATCGGGAAGGAACAAATTGAGCAGGTTGCGAATTTTTTGAGCTATTTAGCCAAGCGTGAATTTGAACAGAAAATGCTGGCGGCTGATGCGTTGGATAAATATCGAGAGATCAACCTTCTCTATACGATCGCTAGCAAGATGTCCAACTGTTTAGATGTGAAAGAGATCGGCGCACTTGTAATTGAAGAGGCTAGTCGATTAATCACCTGTACCAGTGCATCAGTAATGCTTCATAATCATCAAACTAATATTCTAGAAGTTGTATCAGCTAAAGGAACTGCTGAATATATTAATAGCTTAAATATTCCTGCTAATGTGGGTATTGCAGGTTATGTATTCATGACAGGAAGACCTGAGCTAGTCAATGATGCTACCCAAGATCCTCGATATATTCTCAATGAGAATGAGTGCTATGCAATCATTTGTGCGCCGATTCTTACTAAAGATAGAACTATTGGCGTAGTTAATATTAGCAACTCTGAGCCTATAAGCTATACTTCTCAAGACCTTAAGCTGTTTACAGCAATTGTTACCCAAGCTTCTGGAGCTATTGAAAATGCAATTCTCCATGAGAGTAAATTACGGGAACAGAGAATCAAAAATAATTTAGAAAGATATCTATCACCACAGGTTGCTGAAGCGGTTATCAATGAGAAGGAGGAGGTATCATTAACTACGAGTAAACGCAAAATTGCCATGTTATTTTCCGATATTCGTAACTTTACGACTAAGTGCGAAGAGCTAGAACCTGAGCAACTTGTGTCTTATCTAAACGAATATTTCACACAGATGGTGGATGTTATTTTCAATCATCAGGGAACGGTTAATAAGTTTGTGGGCGATATGATTGTGGCTATGTTTGGCGCACCTTCGGCGATCGCCGATCGTGAATATTGGGCGATCTCTGCGGCGATCAATATGCAAAAACGGATCAAAAATCTGCCAATTGATTGGATTCGTAAGAACTTTATTACAGGGATTGGGATTAGTTCTGGAGAAGTGATCGTGGGGAATATTGGTTCACCGCAGCATATGGACTATACAGCGATCGGTGATGAGATGAATATTGCTTCGCGATTACAGGGATTGGCAAAGGGTGGACAGATTTTGGTAACGCGCAGTGTCTATGAGGCAACCCAAGCAAATTTTGAGTTTAGAGAGTTTGGAACTTTGCCTGTCAAGGGAAAAAAGAATCTCGTCGAGATTTTTGAGGTGATCTACAATTAGATAAAACACAAAATTGCTGCGGTGGGCAAAGCCTCAGCAATTCTGGACTCTCATTTTGATCGAATGGCGCGAAGCACCGCTTTCCCAGATTATTTTTGAGCTCAAAGCGCTGTAAGTGATACATTAGTCTTGAGATACATCGTAAAGGCTTAAAGATGAGCAAAAAGCTATTAATTGTTGACGATGAGCCGCATATCCGTATGCTTTTAGAGCAGACCCTAGAAGAGCTAGAAGATCAGGGCGTAGAACTATTAGCAGCAACTAATGGTTTGGAAGCACTGGAAACGATTCAGAGGGAAAAGCCAAATTTAGTATTCTTAGACGTAATGATGCCAAAAATGAATGGCTATGATGTCTGCGAAAAGGTTAAGGGTGATCCTAGTCTGAGTGATGTGTATATCATTATGCTGACCGCTAAGGGGCAAGAATTTGATCGCAGTCGGGGTAAAGATGTGGGGGCTGACATTTATATGACAAAACCCTTTGACCCTGATGAAATCCTAGAAAAATCCTGTGAAATCCTCGGAATAGAAACTTAAAAATGAGCGTAAATTTGACCTGTAAGTTAAGCGATCGCGTTCTTGATAGTAACCAAGGCAGCAGTCAACGGCAGTTGGCGATCGCTGTTTCTGCTAACGTTGCTGCCGATGGCAATAATGCACCGCTTAATTTGTGCCTTGTCTTAGATCACAGTGGCTCCATGGGAGGACAACCCCTTGATACGGTCAAACGTGCTGCTCGCGATCTCGTAGATCGCATGTATCTGCAAGATCGAATTAGTGTAATTGGCTTTGATCACAAAGCTCATGTGGTGGTCGAAAATCAACCCGTTGATCGCATTGAATCGATCAAAGCCAAGATTCAATCCCTCAAAGCATCGGGTGGCACTTGTATCGATGATGGCATTAAGCTGGGTTTGCAGGAAACCAGTAAGGGCAAAGATGGCACTGTGAGCCAGATTTTTGTGCTGACCGATGGGGAGAATGAGCATGGCGATAATGAGCGCTGTTTCCAGTTTTCCCGCCTAGCCACGGAATACAACATGACCTTGCATAGCCTTGGTTTTGGGGATAGCTGGAATCAGGATGTACTGGAACGTATTGCCGATGCTGGTGGTGGGGCTATGGCTTATATCCCATCGCCTGCGGCGGCTGGGGAAGAGTTTCAGAAATTATTAAAACGTGTTCAAGCGATCGGGCTAACCAATGCTCATTTGATCTTGCAGCTTTCGCCCCATGTAAGACTTGCCGAATTAAAGCCGATCGCTCAAGTTGCCCCTGACACGATCGAATTAGGCTATCAAACCGAAGGTGATGCGATTATTGTCAGACTTGGCGATCTGATGACAGATGTGGAACGAGTAGTGCTATTTAATCTCTATATCAGTCCTACGAGTTATGTTGCCGAATATCCCGATCGCTCGGAAATTCCGATTTTGACGGCTCAAGTCCGTTACGACATTCCCTCGCAAGCGCAAATTAATTCGCTGTCATCACCAGTAGCGATCACGGCAACTTTAGTCCAAGACTATACGCCACAGGTCGATCCGCAGATACAAAATCATTTGTTAGCATTAGCAAAATATCGCCAAACGCAACTCGCCGAACAAAAACTGCAACAGGGCGATCGCGCAGGGGCGGCGACAATGTTACAATCTGCTGCTAAAACCGCTTTACAAATGGGCGATCACAATGCTTCGACAATCTTGCAAAACAATGCAACCCGTCTGCAAACAGGCACGGCTTTAAGCGAAGCTGATCGTAAAAAGACACGAATCGCATCCAAAACTGTCCTACAACCGCCCCCTAGTTCTTAAGTTTCAGATAGGTAAGTGTCACCCAACACTGTTGATCGTGAATATATAAACTGTCCATCTAAGTTGCCCTTATGATTATTTGTCCTAGTTGCGCTCATGCCAACCCTGACGGAGCTGTAAACTGCGAAGCCTGTTTTACTCCCTTACCGATTGTCAAAAATGTTCAGTGTCCTAGTTGCGGTGCATCTGTGTTATCAGATGCTAAGTTTTGTGGACATTGTGGGTTTAATCTAAGCGGGGCAACTGCGATCAATGCGCTCCCAGATATTCATGCCGAAAATGCGATCGCGCCATCCATCCAATCGACTGAAGTTTTCCCCGTACTACCTATTTCCAGCGCTATGTCAAATTCTTTACCTGATGCGACGACCGAAGATGATTCGGCTGCAAATTTAGTAACAAATTCCTTCGCCGAAGTTCCAACTCTTCCCAAGTTTACCGATATCGAAAATTTGCTTGCAGCAGAGGAGCAGAATCTACCGATCACGGCTCCTGTGAATGAGCCGATCAGTGCGTCAACAAGTGAGCCAGCAAGTTCAACCATAAGTGTCAAGACCCAATTACAGCAATTTGCTGCGTCTTTGCTCCATGTGCAAACTAATCTCACAATTGAAATTCCTGCCCATTTACCAGTCGTACATATTGGAAAGCCTAATACGGTAATTCCTCCTGATATTGATGTGTCAGGTTTCCCAGATTCCGATATTGTTTCGCGTATCCATGCGGATATTCGGGCTGAGGGAGGCTCTTTCTATTTTGAGGATACGGGCAGCTCTAACGGCACTTATATCAATAATTTGCCTTTACCTGCGGGAAATCGCCATAAGCTGAGGGCAGGCGATCGCATTTCTCTGGGTAAGGGGGATAAAGTTAGTTTTGTATTTCAACTTAGTCAATAAATTAAAGCCTATAGCAACGCAAGAGATAGCTAGAACAAATCAAAACCAAAAAGATGAGTGGCGGCGCGAAGCGCCGTCACTCATCTTTTTGGTTTTATGTCCTAAGCAAAACTTACATTGCTATATTGAGGCTTTGAGGAGTCCAGAAAGATTTTTGAAAGCGCCGCTTTCAAAAATCTTTCTGGGTTTCAAATTAGTGCAAAGCGCTGTAGCCAATAAAAAAGGGACGCAAAGCGTCTCTTTTTTTATGGAGATAATTGCAACACTAGGCGGATTTTCCCTGTCACAGGGTTAGGCGATCGCCATTCTAAAATTAAGTTTTCCAACTCAGCGATCGCATTAGTATCCTTTAAGACCTCACCTTGGCGATCAGTCGATATGTTAATAATGCGATCGCCTGAGAGATCTAGATTGAAAGTAATCGTTCCCTTGGCCAATATGGTAATTTGCTGAGTCTGCATATAACGGACTAGAGAAGCCGTTATATCACTTGGTAATTCCGACTGAATCTGCAAAACTTTGATATTAGTTACTGCCACCTTATTCTCATGAGCCGTAGGTGCAGTTGTAGAAGGAATAGCCAACTTTGTTAATGGCGCAGAAGGTACTGGCTTTGCTGCCTCGGCTGTAACTGGTGTAGGTTGCGAAAAAGTATCTTTATTGGGAAATTCTAAACGCCTTGGTTGCTCTGATGGACTTGCTTCTGTTTTACCTGAAATAGAACCAAGATTATCTTCAGCACGCTGACGGTTACTAGACTTAGAAACATTAGGTGAAATACTAGATTCAGTCGAGATCGCAACTTTTTCAGATTGCTCCAGATCCTTGCGATCGCGATCAATCGTTTGAGGCGATTGGGAAGGGCTAGGGACAGCAGGAGCGATCGCCGCATTAGGGCTTGCTGCTGACGTAGAAGTATTGAGGTTAGGATTGATTGGACTTGCCGATTTTGGTGCAGTCCCAACCGTTGAACGGCTTGCTCCTTGGTCTTCAGAAGTAGCGGCTGGAGGTGCAGATGGAATGATGGATGTTTTCTCTGGATCAGAAGCAGCAGGAGTAGAGGCTATTTGATAGCTGGGTTGGTCGCCAAAGGGTGATGAAATGAGACGGATTGTGCCAACACTGACACCAACGATCGCGATCGCCCCTGCAACAATTTTGAGCCAGTTAGGATGGAGACGACGGACTTCCAGTACTAAATTGGGCAAGATCACAAACTCATTGCCACAGCGCTCTAGACTTTCGTACAGGTCAAATAGCTGTAAGGTCGATAGTTGCAACTTTGGCAGTTTGGGAATAGCGATCGCATGATCGAGAGTTTCAAAATCATCTTGAGCCAACCAGCGATCGCAATAGGTGGTCACGCCTTCGATCAAATTGGTGATTTGCTGCTGGTTGCCCTTAATTACTTTTTTGCTATGTGCTAATTGCAAACGAAACCGCAAATTTTGAGCAACGATTTGAGATTGCCAATCCGATAGAGGCGATCGCTCTGTCCAGACCTCTAGTAAACAGGTCGGCAATTCGTAGCGGCGGTTTAGAGTATTTGATTCCGAATGGGAGTAACGCATGAGGCTTATATTCGGTTTAGTTTGGCTCTTGCCTTGACTTCAGAGAATGTTTTTTCGGAGTGTATTCTCTAAAACCTGCTATAGCTATTTTGATTATATAGGCGATCGCATTTGCTTGACAGGACTTTGCACTCAAACCCAAAAGAGTAATGGCGGCGCTTCGCGCCGCCATTACTCTTTTGACTATAACATCGATAAACCGACGGGACGCGCAAAGCGTATCCCGTCAGTTTTATTTGCGCGATCGCTTCCAGATTCGATAGCCAATAAATGAGGCGATCGCCAACAAAACGCCAAAAACTACAACTTTGGTAATGACATCAATGTAATCTTCAACTAACTTGTAATTTTTACCTAGGAAATAACCCGCATAGGTTAACAAAGTTACCCAGCCAATTGTGCCAATCGTGGAATAGAGAAAGAACGGAACTACAGGCATTTTGCTAATACCTGCGGGGATGGAAATCAACGTGCGAATCCCAGGCACTAGACGACCGAATAAAACCGCCTTTGCCCCATGCTTTTGAAACCAATTCACTGATTTCTCAATATCTTCCCCAGAAATACCAATCCATTTACCATAGCGACCTGCCAACAATTGCAAACGCTGCTGCCCTAATATTAGCCCCGCATAGTACCAAGGGATCGCGCCCAAAATTGTCCCAATGACACCTGCGGCGATCGCAGGAATGACGAGAATTTGCGTATTCGGAAAAGTTGCGGTATACCCTGCTAAGGGCATGATCAGCTCTGAAGGAATCGGGGGAAACAGATTTTCTAAAAACATTAGCAAGCCAATTCCCAGATAGCCTAGGGAATTCATCGTATTAGTAATCCATTCCTGCATTTTATTCGCCAAATTAAAGGTTTTATTTTTTGGTGGTGCGGCTTCGCCGTACCATAACAAAATTTTCGTTATTTGCCCATCAGGCTTTTAAATCCGACTCTCAGCCAATCATAAAGACTGCTTCCTCCTACCGAGAGAGCATAGAGGATCGAAAGAGTGAGCGTTGCACCACAAAGGCATAGCAACATTCCTGCTAAGCTGATTGCCCCATCGTCATCTAGCAAACCAAACCCTGTCACAAAAATCCCCATTGCAGGTAAAGTGTTTGTCCCAGGAATAGGGATCATCATCGATACTGACATCAAAGTGATCGCTAGACCAATGAACACTTGACCGACCCGACTGGTGCAAACTGGAGTCAGCCGTGGCTTGGATACTCGCTCAATCTTTTGCATCCAAGGAATACCAGATTTCACAAAACCCTGCACTCGTTTAATGGCGATCGGGTGATGCATAATTCGTGACGGCAACCATGGGGTCTTAGCGCCAACAATCAACTGCGCCGCTAGTAATAGCATGACAATCCCAAATGGCACAGAATAGCCTGCGGCAGGAATCGGTAACGCCGAAGGTAATGCTAACAAGACAAACAAAAATCCAAAAGTGCGTTCACCAGCTAACTCCAGCACAGATGCTAGGGTCACCTGTTCAGCAGATGGTTCTTCGATAAAAAATTGGTGCAAGTCCTGAGAAAGTTGAGCCATAATTCAGTAAATGTTAGCGGTGATTGAACCCTATCCAAAATCGTAGCGAAAATAGCGATCGAGAGCATCAATAAACGTTATGTTAGTAGAGTATGTCGCTAATTGTATTTGTAAGCGTATCGGTTAGACGCACATGATTACGATGCAATTACATAAAGTTCATTCAAGATAATTGTGGCTATTCGTCCATGAAAAAGTCTGTAGTTTATCGCACTTTGCAAGTTGCTTCGGCTGTTGCCGTCTTATCGATGATCTCCATATGGTCATCTACCAAACATGTAGATATTATTTCTAATATTCTGACGGAGATAGATTCTTTGCTGGTGATTCTAGCGATCGCTGTAGTTTTTCCATACTTTTGTTTTAAAGTTTTGGGTAAGCTCTATACACCACCAAAATTCCGAAATACTGATAAATCATCGCCTTCTCGCAACTCGGAAACTAATCAAGATAAATTTGATGGGATGCTTGAAGAAGAGGCTGAAGTCATGCAGTATCGAGGGCATCGATATAAACCAGAAGAATTGCAGGTCAACAGTGACCAAAAAAATGTTAGTGAATTTCAGCCTGTGATCAAATATCGCGGCGTAAGTATTGCCAATAGTAACGATGAATCTTCCCAAGATTTACCAGATTCTTTCTCAGCTACAAGGGACTCCCAAAAGTCAGCCAAGCCCAAAGAACGCATCAAATATCGTGGAGCTTATGTGGATTAAGAATAAAGGCGGCGCTTAGCGCCACCTTTACTTTTGGGCGATAGGTTAAAATTTTTACAGACCAAATTTTTCGCCATAACATACATAATTTCATGGTTTTATTGCCCACTTTGCCCACAGAATCATCCAGCCCATCTCTTGACTTACCAAGCGAATCGAAAGGAACTGCACAAAAATTTGCAGCGCTGCGATCGCAACTTGCTAAACATAAACTAGATGCCTATTTTGTCCCTTCCGCCGATGAGCATCTTAATGAGTACTTGCCTGAAGCAAAGCAACGCCGTCAATGGATTAGTGGATTTACTGGCTCCGCAGGTGATTTTTTAATTAGCACTGACAAAGCATGGGTATTTGTAGATTCGCGCTATTACGAGCAAGCGGATATGCAAGTGGATGAGAACCTCCAAAAGGTGTGCAAAGTCGGATTAGAAGATCATCAAACTGTGGAAGAAGTTCTTGAAGATCTTGGGCAAAAAGCCTCAGCACAATTACAAACCTTGCGATTAGGTATCGATCCATTCACGATTACCGTCGCTCAATATCGACGTTTTTATGCCCAATTAAGCGCTAGTGGCGTAGAGATTGTCCCTGTACTGGAGAATCTTGTCGATGCCGTGCGATCGCAAAGTCCTTTTGCCGAGAGTGAATCTATACCGACCTTTGGTGATCAACCAGTAATTTCTCTTCCTGAATCAATTACTGGCGAGAGTGTAGCCAAGAAATTAGAGCGCGTTCGTGAAGCGATGGGTAAAAAGAAAGCTGCGATTTTGCCTGTAACTAAGCTCGATCAGATTGCATGGCTCTATAACTTGCGCGGTCGAGATGTCGAGTGCAATCCTGTCTTCATTAGCTATGCGATCGTCACGAAAACTGAGGCATATCTCTTCACCAATACATCGCGCATTGATGAAGCTGTGCGCCAAGCTCTGGCTGGACAGGTGCAAATTTTGGATTATGAGCAGTATATTCCCATCTTGCGATCGCTAGTGGCTGAGCATAAAAATGTGCTAGTGGCGATCGCCCAAACCACCTATGGAACCTATCTCCAACTCAAAGCCGTCAAGGCGAAAACCATTGATGCTGAACATCCCGTCGAGACTTTCAAGGCGCACAAAAATGCTGTAGAGATCGCGCAAATGCAGCAAGCCAACCTCAAAGCTAGCCTTGCCAAGACTCTCACGCTCAAATGGATAGAAGAACAAATTGATGCTAGTAATAGCATCAGCGAACGCGACGTTGCGAATAAAATCGAAGGTTTATATAAGCAACAAGAGGGCTTCTACGACCTCAGTTTCCCCACGATCGCAGGTGCTGGCGCGAATGGTTCGATCGTGCATTACAGCAATCCTAATCCTGCTTGCAAGCTGCTCAATGGTGAGTTACTACTGTTAGATTCTGGTTCACAGTTTTATGGTGGTACTACCGACGATACGCGATCGCTTAGCATTGGTACGCCGACAGAAGAACAACGCGATCGCTATACTGAGGTTCTCAAATCCCATATCAATTGTGCGATGCAGAAATTTCCTAAAGGCACGACTGGCAGCCAAATCGATGGGATTGCCCGTTCTTCGATGTGGCAAAGTGGGCTAGATTTTGGGCATGGCACTGGGCATGGTGTGGGTGTATTCCTGAATGTCCATGAGGGACCTAATGGCATTAGCAAGCGTGTCAATCAATCTCTCGATCTTGGCACGATCAACAGCATCGAACCAGGATATTACAAACCAAAATGGGGTGGTATTCGGTTGGAGAATCTCTATTTTGTGAAAGAAGTTAAAAAGCAGGAGTCAGAGAGTTCTCAAGAGTCAGATCCCAATGCGATACCTTGGTACGAGTTTGAATCTTTGACCTATATTCCCTTTGACAAGAAGTTAATCGATCGCCACAAGCTCAATCCTCAACAAATCGCATGGCTAGAAAGTTACTATGCTGCTGTGGTGGAGAAGTTATCACCGATGCTCTCTGATGCAGAAACAGTATGGCTGAAGCAAGCTTGTAGTTTTTGATAAACAGAAAAAAGAGCGCTTTGCGCTCTTTTTTCTGTTATGGATTGTTTTGGTGAGTCGTTTATAATGCGATCGCGACCTAAATTTATCTAGCAAGCTAACCCCATATCTCAAGATCTGCTGACTCAGATCGTCCTCTTTTCGTATACGAGTAATAACTGGATTATTTAGTCAATCAGATATCATGGCTCATTCCATTCCTTACATCTCGCGTCAATCGGCTGAGGATTTACAAAATTCTTTTGCGAGGGCTTTAGCTGATCCTGCCTCATATCCAGTGATGTTTTACATTTGGGGTATCGGTGGTGTGGGGAAATCTACTCTGAAAAGACGCTTAGGAGAAACCTATTGTCAACAGGCTGATTTTACAGAAGTGTCGTTTGGATTAACAGAGGGGATTAATACGCCTATTGAGTTAATGGCAAAATTGCATTCACAGTTACCTCCATTAGCATTTTGGCAAAGAGATCTGCTAGCTAAAGATCCATTTCAGGCTCTATAGAACCCATTTGGTATCTTAGGAAGCCTTAGCGAGGCGCTTAAGCATAAGCCTGATAAAGCAAAGATGAATTCTCGCATTAGCATTGTCTAAAGTTCTGTCAAAGTTTTTGACCA